>NZ_JAUCFJ010000002.1:305078-610156 GCF_030348505.1 Lysinibacillus sp. G4S2
TGTCACCACTTTTAATGAATGTCATGTTAACTAGCTTCCCAAGAGAAAAACGTGGGGCAGCGATGGGGATATTTGGTTTAGTCATGATTATGGCACCAGCGATAGGTCCAACATTGTCAGGATATATTGTTGAGCACCATGATTGGCGCATGCTATTCCAAATGATTATTCCGTTTGCTGTTATTAGTTTATTGTTTGCCGTTTGGAAATTAGACAACGTGATGGAAACACGTGAAGTTCATTTAGATTTCCCATCCGTATTATTATCAACAATAGCATTCGGTGGTATACTGTATGGATTTAGTGCAGCGGGGGACAAGGGCTGGTCAAGTCCTTGGGTATACGGCACGATTTTAGTTGGTTTTATCGCCTTAATGATCTTCGTATTAAAACAATTACGTATGGATCAGCCTTTACTAGAATTACGTATTTATAAATATCCAATGTTTGCGTTGGGATCGGCTATTTCTGTTATCGTATCCATGGCTATGTTCTCAGGGATGATTTTAACACCTGCATATGTACAATCAATTCGTGGCATTGAACCATTTGAAGCGGGCTTAATGATGCTTCCTGGGGCGCTGTTAATGGGGCTTATGTCGCCGATTACAGGGAAGCTTTTTGATAAATTTGGACCGCGAGTGTTAGCGATGACCGGTTTATCCATTACAACACTAGCAACATTCGGGTTAGCAAAATTAGAAATGGATTCAAGCTATACGTATATTGTGTCAATGTACACGATTCGTATGTTCGGCTTGTCAATGGTCATGATGCCAATTATGACAAACGGTTTAAACCAAATACCTCAAAAGATGAACCCACATGGTACAGCCATTAATAATACTGTACAGCAAGTGGCGGGGGCAATTGGTAGTGCTGTGATGGTAACGATTATGAATAACCGTACAAAAGCAACCGCTCAGGATTTAATTGCAGAAGCGAAGGCAAATGCGGTACAGTCAGGTGCTGCACCAACACCAGAGCAAATGCAACAAATGCAAGATCAAATTATGCAAAATGCTTTATTAGATGGTATTACTCACTCATTCTTAATTGCTGCATGCCTTACAGTGGTTGCGCTTGTGCTAGCACTCTTCTTAAAACGTTCCAAAGTTGAAAGTGCAGCTGCACATATGGATTTGAAAAAACCAACTAATTAAATGATGACCTGTTAGTAGAAACTTCTACTAGCGGGTTTTTTTATGTTCATACAGCAAATATTTTCTGTGCGAAAGCGTAGTGTTAACGTAGCGACAGCAACAAAAGTTTTTGTAGTGTAAGTGCGGCAATATTTACTGTGCGAAGGCGTAGTGCAAACGTAGCGGCAGCAACAAATGTTTACTGTGCGAAAGCGAAGCGACAGTACCAATTACGCCAAGGCGAAATTGATGTACGGCCGTTATATCAATTTTATTAATATGTTCTTGGTATTCACTCCAAGAAGCAAATGGCTAATACCATGTCAGATGCTCAAAACTTTGACAGGGGTATTGGTTGGTGTTTGACCATCGAAAAAGGTGGTCGTTTTAGACAGGTGGATGTACCAGAGCGCTTGGAACAACGCTGGAAAGCTGGATGGCAAACAAATCTCCTGGAGAGCGAATAGTGAATGTGTCTTATTCAACGGTACAGGATGGTATAAATGTAGCGTGCAAACGAGCTGGAGTGACGCAAGCTGACCGAGGGTGTCATGGTTTTAGGCATGCATATGTCCGTGAGCGTATGGATCAGTTAATGACGAGTGAGCAGAAACAGATATGAATCGTGTGTTGGAAAATAGAAAAATGGGATGTGTGGCAGACTATGATTCTGCGTGAACAGGATAAGTAACTATATGCAGCTGCAAAGGAAGCGATGGATCAAATCCATTCAGAATTAGGACATGGCAAGAATCGATGGGCATTGGCTATGCGATACATGGGTGATTGAAGCATATGAAGTTAAGTCCATACGAATAAATGTTTGTATAGAAAACATGTAGAAATAAACTTTTTTATGGGGATACCGAAATACTAGGCCCTGCCTAGTTTATCACCCCAAGTGATAGCAGATTTCCCTTATGCTCTTCTTTTCTACGAAGGTGAATTTAAAATTGCCATTTTTTTTTTTTTTTATAGGTTGTTAAAATCGTTTTAAATTCCTCTTTACTTAGTGTAAGACAAAAAAACAAAACATGGAGGAATTTAAAATGGCAAAAATTACAGGATCAAGAGAGTATATGGCAAATCTTACACTGAGTTATTCAGAAGTTGAGAAAGTAATGACAGCTCAACAAGTTATTTATGAAAAAGGACTTGTAAAGTTAGAATCTAATTCGATGATTACAGCTTTAGGTCCAGTCGCAACCGTTTTAGGATTAGCATTTGTCACAAGTACGCCAGCTGGTATTGCAGCAGGTGTTGCAGGCATTATTTCTGGTTTAGTAGGTAGCGCTAAAGCTGAATTAGATTCTTTGGTGAAAAACGGGTATTGGGAATTAGGTAAAACACGAGATTTCCTTAAAAACAACCCTAAGTATACTCACGTTGAACTGAAACTCCCGTTCATCGAGTATACACTTGATGCGAAAGATAAAATTCGTTTCATTACGGGTAAAGGAGTACTTGTCCGAGTGAAAACTAGTACTGGTTGGATTCCATTCGAATAATAAAAAAAGCTCTCGCTAGCGAGAGCTTTTTTTACTCAAACATTTTTTCTGTCTTATCAAAAATCGAACCATTTTCTGCTTTAAAATATTTTGAATTATTCTTATTTCCTTTATAGCTATAGGCATCGACAAGGAGATTATTATCCATTCTTACCCCTAACGCTGCTACATCGTTCTCTCTGAAAATCGTAATCCAAAATGACTCTTTAATTGTTTTATCACTTACTTTTGTTTGCTTCAATTCAGTATTTAAAAGGGTATCTAAAAATTCTTTCGCCTGTTTTCCCTTCAGAGTAATTTCTTTGTTGTCTGAACTTCTAATAATGTTAATTCTGCTTACATTTGAAACACCAACATCATCTACAAAAATATCTTTCAATTTTATAATCTCATTCCTATTAAAAAGGATCAGAACTGAAATAGTCACAACAACAATTAAAGAAAGACCAAAAATCAAAACCTTATTTTTCCCACTTTTCACCATACCCCCCCTTCCTATGAGTATTCTGAATTTTCGTAACTACAATTATTTTACCATTTCAGATTTTCCAAGGAAAATTTAATACGATTAGAAAACTTATTGAAAGAGAAAAATTTATATAAATAAAAAGTGATAGTATTATTAGTCAGCTAATATAAACTCTAATATATTAAAAATTATTAGGAGAGTGAATAGTATGTTGGAGCTAACGAAAGACAACAAAGTTTCAGAGCTGATTGCTAGTAAAAAATCATTAAAAGAGCTTAGAAAGATTTTAAATACACGTGATACAACCATACGAGAAGTATTTAATTCATTAGGGTACTTCTATAATAAATCGCAACATGAATGGCAACGTGACGCCAATTTGTCTGATAAGGACATGACGTTTAACGAAGCATTGGCACAGTTAAAAGTAGCAGCATCAAAGCAAACTTCTAAAGTTAATAATGACCTAATAGAAACTAATAAAGAGGTAGCCGTCACCACTCCTAATAATGAACTAATCGAAACTAATAGTCAGCGGAATATAGAGGTTTTGAACGCCATTGGCCTGTCAGAAACCGAGTTTGATAATCAAAATGCCCTTTATAGAGTGTTAGATAGTTAACCAAATCTAGCAATAAAAAAACAATATTGGAGGAATTATATTATGCCATCAGCAATTTTAGGAACTCGAAAAGGTAGCAACCCTGTTACCGATAAGTATTCAAAAGCACAAGTATTAATGCTTGAGACTACAATACTCAAGTCAGCAGATTTTTTAACAAATAAAAAATCTGAATCTGATATTGCAAAATCTTTAGGGGGCACAGACCAAATGGTTGGTAGTCTAGCGGTATTTGGTATCGCAGTGCATGTTTGGCCAGAGACAAGCGTAAGCCAAGACCTTGCAAGAGGGGCGAAAACAGCTGTTGATAATATCAAAGGTGTTTTTGCTAAGATGGAAAAGGATGGGTACAAATCTGTCTTACTAACGGTTACTTACAAAGAAGCCTACAACTGTTTGGTTATATAAAAAATAACCATTGCAGTGAGCGGAGTGCGACGGCTACTTTGGATGTTGTATAAAAGTGTTTATTTCTCCAATTCTGCGTAAAATGTGGTTAAACGTTGTTTAGCTATTTCATAAATTTTATCTCTGTTACGAGGTCCGATAGCAAGGATTTGCATTGCGATAAAATCTTTACTACGGGTCTATACACTATGCGCAAGGATGTACTGGTTCGCTTTATTTTAGCAAATTCAGACAGCTCACCGCTTAAACGAATACCGTTGCCATCAGGTCTAAAATTAGCGCCACGTTTAGCTTGACTTACAATCAAAGCTAAAACAACTTTTTTTGTATGCGAATCAAAGCTTTTAAAATCTTCTAGTGCATTTTCAGAAAAAGTAATGTGTGTATGGAATTTTAGTAATTCGGCCTCTAGTCGATCTAACCAAGCTGGCATTAGTCGATAACCTCATCAAATTGATCTGCCATTGCTATGATTTCATTAAAATCTAAATCTTCATCTCCTAGAGCCTCTTTTAATGGAATCTTTGCCTCATCATCTTTACGTATTAACATCACTTTTTGCAAATGCTCATCATGAATAGCATCCAATAGTTCTTTTGCTCGAAGAAGCTCTGTGAAAAAATCCAAGTTAGCAATAACAGCTTTGCCTTTTTGTTGTGTACTTTGTACAACGTAAAAGTCGTTAGCACCATGTTCATATGTTTCTAAAATCTCGTTTAAACGATTGCCTCGCTTGATATCGGTAATGCCAAACACATTGTTCTTGATGAAATCTAAATCAACAGAATGACCAAAGGATTTCTCTTTATCCACCATTGTTGTCACCATCCTTTACTCTATATACTATGCAATAAATTGTGTAATTAATTGTACATATCATACCGCGTTTAAAGGGTACGCAAAATAAGTTATCATGAAATCATCATTTTATACATAAGGATTGATGGTATTGATTCATTTTAAAAGAGCATTACTCAAAATGAAAAAATATTTTAAAATTTATGTTGTTTTTCGTCATTATATTTTATATCATATTAGTAATTTACAGAAAATTTAGTCATTTTAAATGTGAGGTGTTTATTTGGTAGATGCATATATGAATCGCTTAGTGATGGACAATGAAATTCCAGGAGCAGTGCTTATTGTCCAACATCAGCATAGACGTATATTGTCAAAAAGCTATGGAGTGTATACAGCTGAGGATTTGAGTAAGCAAATTATTTCCAAAAATACTTTGTTTGATTTGGCATCCTTAACAAAAGTTGTCGCCACATTACCAGCTATTCTTTTACTAATTAGTAGGAACAAGTTGAACTTGATGGATTCAGTACAAAAACATTTACCGAATTTTAGATTCCCGCACATTACAATACAACATTTATTACAACATAGCTCTGGGCTACCGGCAGGCTTAGAGCCATCTGTTAAAAGACACCAGCAGCGTGATATTATGCAGGAGGTTTTGGCTTGTGATGTAATAGGACAGCCAAATGAAAAAGTACGATACAGTGATATAGGGATGATTTTATTAGGGAAGACGATCGAAAATGTCGCAGGTCTGCCTTTTCAAAATTTTGTAGAGCAAGAGATTTTCGAGCCGTGGGGTATGCATAATACAAGTTTTCGACTATCCGAGCAGAAAAGGAGGGAAGCGGCAGCTACAGAAATGGTAGCAGGTAAATTTGTGCAAGGAATTGTACACGATGAAAAAGCACTACTATTAGGTGGAGTAGCCGGTAGTGCAGGGTTATTTTCGTGTGCAGAGGATTTAGCAAAGTATGCGGAATATTGGTTAGGCATAACGCAGCAATCTACTATACCAGTTGAGTGGATGAAGCTGGCATTTACGAAAACAATAGATAACAGAGGACTTGGCTTTGAAGTTTGGAATGGAGATCGTTCAACATTTTGTTTTGGTAGGGGGTGGACGAAGGGCTCTTTTGGGCATACAGGATTTACTGGCACAAGTATTTGGATGGATCCTGTCAAAAAGGCATTTGTTATTTTACTTACAAACGCTGTTCATTATGGAAGAAATACGAACATAAGGGGAATTAGAGAAAAACTTCATACGATGATCTATGAAAATCTAATTACATGAAGGGTGGATTTGCTGTTATGAAACAAATGAACAAATGGTTGTTCCTGTTCCTTTTGTTACTCGTTGTGGCATTAGTAGGCTGTTCCTCAGATAAGAAATCAACAAGCTCTACAACGCCTGATAAAGAGGATAAAGGAAATACAGAGAAAGTTTCATTAACGATAGGGAGTTGGCGTACAGAGGATGTTGCCAAATATGAAAAAGTCATTGCGTTATTTAATGAACAACATCCCGACATAAACATAGCATTTAACCCAACCAAAAATACGGAATATAACACGGTGTTAAACACAGCATTACAAGCTGGTGAAGGTCCAGATATCTTTCATTTACGTCCGTATGCTGCAGGATTAAAGCTTGCTGAGGCTGGTTATGTGGAAAAAATTACTGGCTTAAAAGGTTTGGATGCATATCCTGAAGAAGCATTAATAGCTTCCTGCGATCAAGAAGGGAATCAGTATGGTGTACCCATTAACTTGAGCTCCACTCAATTCTTCTACAATAAAAAGATTTTTAAAGATAATAACTTAGAAATACCTACTACTTGGGATGAATTCATAGCTCTTAATGATAAATTGCTAGAAAAGGGTATTACGCCGATTGCAATGGGCACTAAAGAAGGCTGGTTATTGTCGTTGCTGCACGGCATTGTAGGTCCTGCTATTTATGAAGGAAATGATTTCTATCAAGCAGTACTTGCGGGAGAAAAAGACTTTACAGATCCGAAGTTTATAGAATCTATACAGGTGATGAATGACTTGAAAAAATACTTCCCAGCAAATTCAGAAGGGTTAGGGATGGATGATATTCGTACATTATTTGCATTAGGTGATGCAGCTATGTTCCCGCTAGGTAGCTGGGAAATTCCAGTTGTGCTAGAAATGAATCCAGATTTAGATTTAGGTTACTTCCCGATACCATCAAAGGCTGGTAATAAAACAGTGACGACTTGGGTAGATGGTTCATTTGCTATTAATGCAAATTCGAAACATAAGGATGCGGCTAAACTATTTTTAGAGTTTTTAACAACGAAGGAATTTGGAGAGCTATTTGTAAAGGAATTTTCAATGATTAGTGCAATTCCTGGTATTACCTCTGACAATGCATTATTAAATGACATTAGCAAATCCACCGAAAATGAAGCAACACCGTATATGTGGGTTACAAATTTTACAGGTGGCGATCCGACAACAAAGAGCTTGCTCGAAAGTGAGTTACAAGGCATGTATTTAGGTCAGGTAACACCAGAAGAGGTAGCGAAAAAAGTGCAAGAAAACGCCAAAACATGGTTTACACCGTTTCAAAAATAGAACTGTCTTTCCTTGATAGATGTGTATCTTCAATTAAGTAGATAACTAAAATTGACCCCACGAACACTTCGAAGGAAGAAGCTGGGGTCTTACTGTCTAAATTTCTTCAAAGGAGGCTGTCCGATAATGAACATAACTACAGCTTCATCGACTAAAAAGAAAAAAACTTGGGCAAAGTGGACCATTCATCTTTTTCCAATTCCTGCATTGATTATTTACGGAATGTTTGTACTGTATCCTATTATAGCTGCATTATCCTATAGTTTTTTTGAATGGAAAGGGATGACGAGAGGTAATTTTATTGGATTTCAAAATTTCGTGACATTGTTTACGACAGAACCATATGGATCGATGTTTTGGAATGCCTTCAAACATAACGCACTGTATTTCGTTTTACAAATGATTGTGATGAATGGTTTAGCCTTTTTCCTAGCGTTTATCATTTATCAAAAAATAAAGGGAGCAGAATTTTTTAAGGCGGCCTTCTTCTTGCCGCGATTACTATCTGTTATTGTTGTAGGATTTTTATGGAAACTCATTTTAAATCCCAATTTCGGTACGTTGAACGTTATTTTGGAGAAAATAGGTCTGGAAAGCTTACAGAAGGCATGGTTAGGTGATCCTAAGACAGCTTTAATCGCTATTATTTTAGTAAATTGTTGGTTTGGTCTTGGCTTTGGTGTCTTGATTTTCTTAGCTGGATTTCAAGGGATACCAAGTGAACTAATCGAAGCCGCGAAGCTAGACGGTGCAAAAGGCTTTACATTATTACGTACAATCTATCTGCCGTTGATGATTCCTTCTATTATGATCATGGGCGTCTTAACATTTATTCAATCATTTGAGGCTTTTGAGCTTGTTTATGCAATGCAGGGCTCAATGGGAGAGCCATATTATTCCACTGACACCTTAGCTGTATTCTTCTACCGCTTGGCATTTGGTAGCTCAACAGCCTCAGGCGCAACGGCCATTGGTTTAGGGTCAGCGCTAGCAACGGTTTTATTCTTCTTTATTTTAATTTGCACAACAGTATTTTTACGTTTTACGAGTAAAAAAGATGTACAAATGTAAGGGGTGAGCAAATGAAGCAAGGCGCAATTTGGGCTCGGCCATTTTACTATATTGTTGTATTTGCGGTGGCAACGATCAGCTTATATCCTATTTTATTAATGATTTTATCGTCATTTAAGACGAGTGTGGACATTTATAAAAATCCTTTGGGCTTACCGACTAGCTTTAGCTTAGATACTTACCGTACATTATTGTCAAAGATTCCATTTACAACGTATTTTATGAACAGTGCCTTTGTGAGTATTGTATCTGTTGTATTAATTGTCGTTGTTTGTTCATTGGCCTCTTTTTATATTGCGCGTTTTAAATTTTCATGGAATCAGGCGCTATTTTTTATTTTCCTATTAGGGATGATGATTCCGATTAAACTTGGGATTGTACCTCTTTTCATTTTAATGCGTGATTTAGGACTTATTAATTCCTTATGGTCACTAATTTTGATGAATACTGCGACAGGCATTCCACTGACGATGTTAATATTAACAGGTTTCTTTAAAACGATGCCCTATGAGCTAGAGGAGGCTGCACGTATGGATGGAGCGGGGAATTTAAGGGTGCTCTGGCATGTAGTATTACCGTTAATGAGACCAGCACTTGGGACGGTGGTCATCATTAATTTTATTGCCGCATGGAATGACTTTTTCTTCCCCCTTATTTTCATTACAGATAAGATGAAGCGTACAATTCCGGTTGGGATGATGTCTCTTTTTGGGGAACATTCGGCTGATTGGGGTTCGCTTTTTGCAGGCCTAACACTTGCGTCATTGCCGATGATACTTTTATTCTTTATTGCCTCTAAGCAATTTATGGAAGGGTTGACGGCTGGTGCTATTAAATAAACAATACATTATTGGTGTAGATGGTGGTGGGACGAAAACCCGTGCAGTTATAGGTACTAGAAGCGGTGAAGTACTTGCTACCGTTGAAGGAGCAGGAGCAAATATAAAATCAACGCCACCAGAAGAAGTACGACAGCAAATGATGAAATTACTAACGCGATTACTCCAAAAGGTTGGGGCAACGAGGACGGATGTTTCGACTACCTTTTTATGTATAGCAGGTGGGGATCGTCAGGAGGATTTAGTACGCTGGCATAAATGGATGGAGTTATTTTTTACATCTGAATCCTGCAAGGTGTATGTTACAAATGATGCGGTAGCGGCACTTACTAGCGGTACATTTGCACATGAAGGGCTTGTCCTTATTGCGGGAACTGGCTCTATTGTATATTGTGTTCAAAAGAATAATCGTGTGAGCCGGGTAGGTGGATGGGGTTATTTATTTGGAGATGAAGGTAGTGGCTACTATATTGGGCAACAAGCATTACGTGTTATTGCACAGCATTATGATGCATTTGGCCGAGATGGAGATGCGTTTACAGAGGCGATCTTAAAGCAACTAGTGCTAAAAGATCCGACTGAAATCATTACGTTCATCTACGAGCATGCACAGCCACGGGTGTTGATTGCTTCCATTGTCCAAACTGTGTTACAGCTAGCTGAACAAGGTAATAAAACAGCGGAGATTATTATAGAACGTGCCATTACCTGCTTAGCACAATTACTGCTAACGATGTTTCAGAAAGAGCCCAAAGTCAAAAGCTTTCCTATTGTCACTTGTGGTGGTTTATTTGAAAGTAGTTATTTTACTAACTGTTTTCAAGAGAAATTGCAGCAAGTAGCTATTAACAATCGACTCATTCAACCCGAGGTACCACCTGTAATCGGAGCATTTGTAAAAGGGCTTATTAGTGAGGGCATTCTAATCACGAAGTCAGTACAGCAAATCGTAAAGGAAACTTGGATGAGCAACATTAACAAATAGGGGAGGAGGGATTTGACTTCGATGGAACGAATGACAAAACTAACAACAGAAGATTATCATCCAGAAACAGCAAATTTAGATGTAATGTCAATTGCTGAAATTGTACAGCTGATGAATAAAGATGATTTAAAAATAACGCAAGCCATTGCAAAGGTGCTACCTGAAATTGAACAAGCAATTGAAGTCGTCATTAATGCGCTGAAGAATGGCGGGAGATTATTTTATGTAGGTGCAGGGACAAGTGGGCGTATAGGTTTATTAGATGCAGTGGAATGTCCACCAACATTCAGTACATCGCCAAAGCTCGTGCAAGCAATATTGGCGGGGGGTTCAGACGCAATAATGGTTGCCATAGAAGGTGCGGAGGACGACTATACTCTAGGGGAAGAGGAATTAAAGAAACAGCAGCTAAGTGCACAGGATGTTGTCATTGGGATTGCAGCGAGTGGTAGGACACCCTTTGTCAAAGGTGCATTAGTTTATGCACAGCAAATAGGGGCACGCACAATAAGTTTAGCCAGTAATCCGCAATCGGTCATTGGTGCCTATGCAAATATTGCAATAGAAGTCATTACGGGACCTGAAATCTTAACGGGCTCCACAAGGCTAAAGGCTGCGACTGCTCATAAACAAATACTAAATATGATTACGACAACATCGATGATTAAGCTTGGAAAAGTATATAAGAATTTAATGGTAGATGTCCATGCAAGTAATTTTAAATTACGTGAGCGTGCTAAAAAGATTGTTTGTGAGGCAACGGGTGTATCCTATGAACAGGCAGAGGGAATTTTAGAGCAGACTCATTTTCAAGTGAAGCTTGCCATTGTAATGTTACTCACAGAAACGACTTTAGATACAGCTGAGAGATTATTAGCACAATCGGAAGGTCATGTGCGTATGGCAGTGGAGCTCAAGAAGGACTAAGAGAAAGGGTGAGTGGATGCATCCATTC
Organism: Lysinibacillus sp. G4S2; assembly: GCF_030348505.1. Taxonomy (NCBI): domain Bacteria; kingdom Bacillati; phylum Bacillota; class Bacilli; order Caryophanales; family Bacillaceae; genus Lysinibacillus; species Lysinibacillus sp. G4S2. The sequence goes on from NZ_JAUCFJ010000002.1 coordinate 316,489, forward strand.
ACTTTTTTATTGTTAAGGAAATTATAGATTTTTAACTTAAAGTGCTACATCCTTGTGGTCGCTTCAATCCATCGGGCAAAAAAGTGGTGGATCGCTTATTTTTACTTCGGGTTCTATAGCGCTTTTGCGTAATTGTTCGTCAAGTTACAATACATACATAATAAAATGCGGAGTTGATGGGAATGGAAAAAATAAATGCTGGATTGATTATGCTTGCGGAAATGCGGGAGAAGTTACCACCATCCGAAAAGAAGGTGGCGTCCTATATTTTAGAGCATCCATCAAAGGCTATTAAAATGACAGCTGTTGAATTGGGAGAGGCAAGTAATACAAGTAGTGCGGCTGTTATTCGTTTGTGTAAATCTTTAAATGTCAGTGGTGTTCAGGAGCTAAAGTTACGTATTGCTGGTGATTTGCAACGAGAAAAAACAGATGATCATGATATTGAACCGAATGAGCCATTACGGTCCATTGTAGAAAAGGTGACGATGCAAAGTAGTCAGATTTTAAAGCAAACAGCGGATTTGATTGATGCGGTAGAGCTGGAACGTGCGGTATCAGCATTATCAAATGCAAACAGAATCTTCTTTTTTGGTGTCGGTGCATCTGGTATTACAGCAATGGATGCAGACCAGAAATTTTTACGAATTAATAAGAATAGTAAGGCGTTCATGGATTTACATTTAGGAGCTACAGCGGTTGTAAACGCAGAAGAGGGGGATGTGGTAATAGGTATTTCATTTTCTGGTGAAACACATGAAGTTGCTAAAATTCTTGAAATTGCCCGAGAAACACCTGCAACAACAATTAGTTTAACTCGCTATGGTAGTTCGCTCGTATCAAGCTTGGCGGATATTTGTTTATACACGTCACCGAATGTAGAGGCGGCCTTTAGAAGCGGAGCAACTTCCTCACGTCTTGCGCAGCTCCATGTAATTGATATTTTATTTATGTGCGTAGCAACGAGTAACTATGAGCAAACAATTGATTATCTGGACTCTACACGTACAGCAATTCAAGGACTGCATAAAAAGGTTAATACACGAAAGAAATAAAAGAACTTAGGCGATGCCAGACTCATATCGCCTAAGTTCTCCCTAATAAATACGTTCTTCTGTAAGTGGATCGAAAAAATGAATCTTTTCTTCTTTCATGGCTAATGTCACTACATCGGCAGGCTGTAAAGTACTATCAGCATGAACACGTGCAATAAATGTTTGGTTTGCTAATGAAGCATAGAGGAAAGTTTCTGCGCCGAGCAGTTCAGCAACGTTTACTGTTGTACGGAAAGTGTACGGAGAATCGGATGCTATAATGTGTAAATCTTCAGGGCGAATACCGAGTACAATATCCTTGCCTAAATAGTTTTTTTCTTTCAATACCCCTAAATATGTTGAAGGAATAGGGAAGCTATGCTCACCGAGTATTACAGTTGTATCGGTTAAATGACCTTGGAAAAGATTCATAGAAGGTGAGCCGATGAAGTCCGCAACGAACATATTATATGGGGTATCATAAACTTCCTTTGGTGCGCCAATTTGCTGAATAAGACCATCCTTCATAACTACGAGACGAGTCGCCATAGTCATTGCTTCAGTTTGGTCATGTGTAACGTAAATAGTTGTCGTTTGAATACGTTGATGGAGCTTCTGAATTTCAGCACGCATTTGTACACGTAGCTTGGCATCCAAATTGGAGAGCGGTTCATCCATTAAAAAAACTTTGGCATCCCGCACGATAGCACGACCGAGAGCTACGCGCTGACGTTGCCCGCCTGATAACGCTTTGGGCTTCCGTTTTAAGTAATCTTCTAAGCCTAATATGTTAGCAGCTTCTCTCACACGTCGATCAATTTCTTTTTTATCGACCTTACGAAGCTTTAAACTAAATGCCATATTATCGTATACAGACATATGTGGATATAAGGCGTAGCTCTGGAATACCATAGCGATACTACGATCTTTTGGCTCAACGTCATTCATCCGTACATCATCGATATAAAATTCACCTTTTGAAATATCCTCTAAGCCCGCAATCATTCGCAATGTTGTTGTTTTCCCACAGCCAGACGGACCGACAAAAACGATAAATTCCTTATCGTGAATTTGTAAATTAAAATCGGTGACAGCCTGAACATTTTTATCGTAGATTTTATAAATATGCTCTAACCTCAATTCCGCCATACACTACACCCCTTTGTAAGTCATACATCCATTGTAAATAATTTCGTCGTGTAGACCTAGGTAATCACTGCACAATATTTATGTTATAAAATGTGCAGCGTGATGTTGTTGAAAAACTATTGTGACGATGAAATGAAGGTGTCAAATTAACATTAACTAAAGTATGGCTCTTCGACAAAACGGGGGAGTGATTTCCGTTCCGACTGGGCGCTTTACTGGGGCGCCCGATAAGCTGCTTAGGCCAACACGAATGTATCTGCGCGAAATCGAAGTGCAAACGTAGCGGCCCGATGCTCCAAAATGCCAATCGCTGATAAAATCGAGAAACCGCTGATAAAACCGAGAAAATCGCTGATAAAAAGCCGAGAATCGCTGATAACATCAAGAAAATCGCTGATAAAATGCTGAGAACCGTTGATAGAACCGAGAAACCGCTGATAAAAAGCCGAGAATCGCTGATAAAACCGAGAAACCGCTGATAAAATGCTGAGAATTGCTGATAAAACCGAGAAAATCGCTGATAAAATGCTCAGAATCGCTGATAAAATCGAGAAACCGCTGATAAAAAGCCGAGAATCGCTGATAAAACCGAGAAACCGCTGATAAAATCATGAATCGCCCACGCGAAAGCGCAACAACATTCACAAAGATTCCCTTAACCATTTTATTTTTCAACACTATGACACTGCACAATTTTTATGTTATAAAGTGTGCGGCGAGGCTTATAATGACTCTAAAAAGGAGATAGCAAGGAATACTTCGAGCCGATGTTCAAATTGCCGAATATCTTTTTGAGTAAGTTGCTGAAATTTCTCCAGACGATTTTGCAATGTATTACGGTGCATAAACATTTTTTTTGCAGCCAGTGTTATATTTCCTTCGTATTTAATCAATTGTTTTATAGTATGTACTAAGTCAGGCTGTGAGGTCGCTTCTTTTAAAATGGAAGATATAAAAATATTTTTCTCATGTAAGCCAAGGTGTAGTGATAAGTACGGCACTAATAACTCTTGTTGTGTAAGTACATGCTTAGTTGTACAAGACCAAAGAGATTGCTGTAAATCAACAAGCCAGTTAAAGCGTTTTTTTGTCATCGTAATGTCTGGCATAATATCAGAAACAAAAATCTTAAAGTTGGTTTTTAAATCTTCAAGTAAAAGATCAAGATAGTGAGAAAAATTCAGTAATTCATCGTTTTCGATACATTCGATAATTGCAAATAAATGAGGATTTAGTGATATGAGTATAATATCTTTGCCAAGTAATGCTTCAAAGGCCGTCCGAAGTAAATTAGGTGTAGTAAATGCTTTGTCAAAATGAAGAAATAATATGCGATGTTTATGAATTGGTGTTGGCGCCTCATTTGTTTCATCCGTAAAATAATCAAACCAAGCCGTATCATAATCATTTGGAAATGTAAGTGGTCCAGAAAAAATACGCAATAGCTCTAGCTCACTTTGCGTAATAGTATGTTTTGGAATCTCAAAAAGACGATTGTCAAAATTAAATAAATAGCCGTCTGTTTCATTGCCCGAAAAGGGTCTTAATAATGGAAAGCGTTGCTGCAATTTTTGATAGTTCATGAATACCACATCCCTTGTTAATAATTGGAATATAAATCCACAACAAATCATGCAATTTTGTTTTAGTATATAATTATCGGAAAATTATAGCAATGTTCGTTACCAGCATATTTACCTAAAACAGTTATAACAGCTGGCACTAGCAATGAACATATCAAGAAGCACATCAATTATATACCAAAAGGTTAATTAATTGAGAAAAATCAATATGTTATACTCTGTCTTAAAAGAGTGCTTTTTTTTATTCAGTGGATATCCAAACACCTACTGAAATAGAGGAACTCAGGCTAAGAACTTCACATCCTGTGAAACCGCCTGAATGACCAACATCATATTGGCCTCGCGCAGACCTGAGCACAGTTCAAAATCCGGACGCATTGTTTATCTGAGTGAAAGCGAAGCGGCAGCAACAAATGTTTACTGTGCGAAAGCGAAGCGGCAGCAACAAATGTTTACTGTGCGAAAGCGAAGCGGCAGCAACAATTGCGCCAAGGCGAAATTGAAAAGGGGGCAAACCTGTTTGAAACAATCACCGCGTGTTCTTGGAAGACCTCGCTATGATGAAAATGCGAGACCAAGAAAAGAGATTGTCCTTGAGACGGCAACAAGGCTTTTTATAAAAGAAGGCTACAATAATATTTCGATGGATGATGTAGCGATAGCTTGTAATGTGACAAAGGCCACTATTTATTACTATTACCCGACTAAAGGAGATTTATATACATCAGTTTTAATGGCAATGATAGATAGAATCAGACTGTACATTTTGGAAATTTTAGAGCAGCCAAGACCATTTCGAGAACGCTTAGAGCAGTTAGTTGAAAATCATTTATTAGCGACTGTGGGCATTGATATGAAAAATTTTATGAGAGAGGCGACGATTAATTTATCAGAATCTCAATTAAAAGAAGTGTATGCATTAGAATGTAAAATGTATAAAACGATTGAACAGGCGATGCAGTTGGAGATGGAGAGAGGCACGATTCGTGAAGGAAATGCTACCTTTTTTGCGCATACGTTTTTGGCATTGACGTCCGTAGGTTATTTTAAAGATAGAGAAGGGAATAAGTTATTTCAAACAGAATCTATGGCTGCGAAAGAAATTGTAGATTTCTTCTGGCAATCTGTTGAGAAATAAATTCCTTCATTATATATATAAACATAGTAAGTATTACACGAACGATGGTGGGGAAGATTAAATACAGAACGAAGCAAGAGAGCGATTATTATTAAAAATCAGCCCTGTATATAAGTTGATCTTCGTTTCGGCTGGGCGATTCCTTGGAGATCAGCGTCACAGATGAGACCCTGGAGCGAAGTGAAGTGGCTCATCGGACGTCCCCACTAATCGGAACTGAAATCAACCATACGTTATGGTGATAAGCCAGTGTGGACAAAAAGCAAACCTAAATACAATATATAGTTGACAAAATCAATGAATTTTGAAAAGATTGTCGAAATTGTGATTTAGCTCATTGAAATAATATGCAAACAGTCTTATAATGGAGTTTGTAAAGTCACCAAGACAAGATAGGATGGAATTATGATGCACTTTTTGCAAAGTAAAGTTAACATTATAATAACAAATCATACGAATTGTTATCCAGCTCTTGAGACTGGTGATTTGTAAGATATACGCGCTGTAACGACTGTTAAGAAGTGCCTTAATGGTCTTTTTCACATGGAAGCAATATAAAATTAAAATAGTAATAGTGATGGCAAAGGAGAGTTCAAAATGTCAGAAACGAATAACCAAACACAGTCTGAACAATTAACTGTGAGTCAAGAACAACTGGATGTGCTAGATCAATTATTAAAGCCTGAGGTTCAGGAATCACTTACAACTTTAGTTGAGCAATTACCAAAGTTAACTGAAATGATGACGTTATTAACAAAATCGTATGAGTTTGCTCAAGCTGTTGCAACTGACGAAGTGCTGAAAAATGATACTGTTGGTGCTGTAACAGAAATGGCAGGCCCAGTAGTAGGCTCAGCAAAAAAACTTGCAGCTACTGCAATTGAAGCGAAAGATCGTGCTTCTGAAAGCCAAGAAGTAATTGGTTTATTCGGTCTTATGAAAATGTTAAAAGACCCACAAGTACAAGGTGTTTTCCGTTTTGTTAATGCTTTCTTACAAGTAAGCGCTGAACGTAAATCTAAATAAGACTCGACTCGAGATATATTCAATTCGTAAGGACGGAGGATTAATTAATCATGTCAAAAGAAATCGTCATCTTAGGTGCTGGTTACGCTGGCGTTTTAACTGCATTAACTGCACGTAAGTATTTATCAGCTGATGAAGCTAAAATTACTGTAGTAAACCAATTCCCAACACACCAAATCATCACTGAGCTTCACCGTTTAGCTGGTGGTACTATTGCTGAAGGTGCTGTTGCTTTACCACTTAAAAAAATCTTTAAAGGTTTAGATATCGATTTACAAATTGCTAAAGTAACGAAATTTAATGTAGACACTAAAAAAGTTGACCTAGACACTGGTTATACTTTAGATTACGATACATTAGTAGTTTCTTTAGGTAGCCAAACTGGATTCTTCGGTATCCCTGGATTAGAAGAAAACTCTATGGTACTTAAATCAGTGAACGATGCAAACAAAATTAACAGACACATCGAAGACCGTATTAAAGCATATGCACAAACAAAAGACGAAGCAGATGCGACAATCGTTATCGGTGGTGGCGGTTTAACAGGTGTTGAGCTTGTTGGTGAAATCGTGGACAACTTCCCGAAAATCGCAGCGAAACATGGTGTTAACTTTGCTGATCTTAAAATCAAACTTGTTGAAGCTGGTCCGAAAATCTTACCAGTACTTCCAGATACACTTATCCAACGTGCTACTGAAAGCTTAGCTAAACGTGGCGTTGAATTCATTACAAGTACTCCTGTTACAGGCGTTGATGGTAATGTCATCTCTCTTAAAGATCGCGAACCAATCGTTGCCAACACACTTGTTTGGACAGGTGGGGTAGCTCCACTTCCACTCGTAGGCGAGTCTGGCCTTGCTGCTGACCGCGGTAAAGCAACGATTAACGAGTTCTTACAATCTACATCTCACAATGATGTATTCGTAATTGGTGACGCATCTGTTGCATTACCAGCTGATGGTGGTCGTCCACTATACGCACCAACTGCTCAAGTTGCATGGCAAATGGGTGAGTGCGCTGGTTACAACCTATTCGCACAATACAAAAACCAAGAGATGAAGTCATTCTCAGCGATTAACTCTGGTACACTTGCAAGCTTAGGCCGCAAAGACGCTGTTGCTACAATTGGTGCTAGCAACACAGAACTTAAAGGTCTTCCTGCAACACTTATGAAAGAAGCATCTAACATTCGCTATCTTACACATATCAAAGCGCTATTCGGCTTAGCGTATTAATATTTTTTTAGGGCATGAATCAATTGTTATATTGAATTCATGCCTTTTTTTTATGGATAGAAGAGCAAGAGTGACGGATAGGAAGGGCAAAGTGATGGATAGAAGAGCAAGAGCGACGGATAAAAGGCAAAGTGACGGAAAGAAGAGGAAGAGCGACGGATAGGAAAGGCGAAGTGATGGAAAGAAGAGCAGAAGCGACGGATAGGGAAGGCGAAGTGACGGAAAGAAGGGCAAGAGCGGCGGATAAAAGGCAAAGTGACGGATAGAAGAGTAGAAGCGACGGATAGAAAAGGCGAAGCGACGGAAAGAAGAGCAGAATCGACGGATAGGAAAGGCGAAGTGACGGAAAGAAGAGCAAGAGCGACGGATAAAAGTCAAAGTGACGGAAAGAAGAGCAAAAGCGACGGATAGGAAAGTCAAAGTGACGGAAAGAAAAAGCAAAGCGACGGAAAGAAAAAGCAAAGCGACAGATAAAAGAGGCAAAGAAGCAACGGATAGAATGTCATGAATCAGGGCTTACGTAAATAGGTCTTTCCATCTTTGAGAAAAGACCTATTTTTGTTTGCCTGTTTAGACGTAGACTCTGGCATTGAGTTATCTGTGCGACAGTAACTACAAAATAAAATTGCTTCTAGTCGTTGAGTCTAGAAATATTACTATAAAATCTAGCTTTCGAAGGTTGAACATTAATAATAAGCAGTACAGTTGCTACCACAAACATGATAATGGCTGCAGATACAACAACATATCGAATAGATATAATTTCAGCTGCAACGCCAAAGATGGCAGTGATGATAATAATGAAAAATGCTTCCACAAAACCGTAAATGCTTCCTATTCTACCCATGTTTTCGACAGGAATATTGTTTTGATAAAATGTATTGAAGCCCGTATTGGCAAAGGCCATCGCAAAGGACAAAATAAAGCATCCTAAAGAAGCGATAAGAAATGTATAAGAGAATGTGAAAATTAAATAGCCTAATGCTGTTATTAATGACCCAAAACCTATAAGCCAAGCAGTTGGTGTTTTTTCAACGATGGCTGTATTCGTTAAAGAACCAACTAATACTCCAGCACCTGCTATGCCCACCAAAACACCGTATTCACCTTCGGATAATGATAGTACTTGAGTAGCAAAAGCAGCCTCTAAAGAATCCGTTGCTGTCATCATGACAATCATCGCACTAAATAAAAAATAGACCATCATAATATAAGGATTTTTAAGGCTAAATCTTATAACAAGCTTCCAATCATTGAATAAAACCTTGTAGGAAAATTTCGCACCGGCCTTACTTGCCAGTTGTTGATTAGCCTCAATATTTGGCATTCCAAATGTAATACAGGCTGATAAAAATAAAGCAATGGCATTCAAGTAAATTGCCATATTAGGCGATCCAATCGTAAATAGCAGTCCTGCAATAGCTGGACCAGTTACGAATGCTCCGGAATCAAGTAAGCTGCGAAGCGAGTTAAAACGTTTTCTTTGTTCAACGGGTATCAATTTCGTAATGTAGGTCATGGAAGTCGGACGATACATAGAGCTAGCTATTGTTATAACAAAGACCATGAAATATATCCAAGTCAAAGTAGAGAAGAAAGGTAGTGTGACAATTAGTAAAGATTCGAAAAGGTTGAGAACAATCATGAGGTATTTTTTATTTAAACGATCTATCAAACTACCTGACCACAAACTGGCGAAAAGTGTGGATAAAGCCCTAACGATATATAAGCCAGACACAGCGATAGCGTATCCTGTAAGGTTTAAAACAATTAGATTTAAAGCTATAAAATATATCCAGCTTCCGACGCTGGAAACACCAATACTAAACAATAATATAACCGGATAACGCCACGTTTCTTTTAATTTATTCACGCCCATATAAATTCCTCCTAGTAGTTATGACAAGTAACTAAACAAAAAAATCCCACCCCCAAGACGATTTGTCTTAGGGACGAGATTGTGGAATTTATACTCACGTGGTGCCACCCTAGTTCACTATTATGTTACCATAATAGCCTTTTCAATACGGCATAGAGACTTATGCTTATACTGTTTCTCTGTAACGGGAGTTCCCGTCGCACCATCATTCAAACAGAAATCCAATGCGCTACTCCGAGGCTTGTTTCAATAATTCGTTCTTACTCGTTTTCAGCAACCCGAGCTCTCTGGGAAGAACAGCCTTATTTACTCTTCTCTTCAATGTATTTTCGATAGTGTAGCATATGTTTGTATTTTTAGTAAAGTATTACTTTTATAAAAATTCCGATAAATCTAGAAAAAGAAGACATAAAAGCCAGTAGACCTTCATTTCAATATAAAAGGCTACTAGCTTGTTTAATTAAAGGAGGTAATAATTTACTCTTGCCATCTATTAAGTTTTGCCTCATCACCAAAAGTTGTGGATGACATTTGTTAAAACGTATGTCATATAGAGGTTGATTGGAGTGGAGGCTGGGCGACTCCTAGGGGATTAGCGTCACAGATGAGACCCTGGAGCGAGCAACGCGAGTGAAGCGGCTCATCGGACGCCCCCTGGAAAGCGCCTAGTCGGAACGGAAATCAACCACACGTTTTGGTGATGAACCTAAGTTTTGTCAAAATAATAAATTTATCCAAAATGGGCATATATTTACACGGATACGAAGCTATGCGTCAGTTAGAGGATTTATGGCATTATTTTAGACTTTGATGGAAGTTGAAGAAACGAATATGAAATTTGTAGGTTTATCTGTTTTATTAAACCAGTTGTGGGGTATGGTTGAATTCATATGAATACTATCCCCAGGAAAAAGATCATATTCTGTATTATCAAGAATGATAGTCAAGATTCCATCGGTGACATAAATAAATTCCTGTCCTTCATGAGAAAAAGGCGTTTCTCGTTTGTCCCCAGGCAATAAGGTTACTGAAATTGGAACAAATATGGGGTTTGAAACATTTCCAGAAAGGTCCGAATAGATAAACGATGATTTATGTTCCGATTGTTTAGAAGCGCCACGTCTAATCATATCTTTGTCCATTTGTATTGAATCAGGAAAGAAATAACTTGGACTAACACCAAGAGCTTCAGATATTTTGCGCAAGGAGTGTAGTGTAACGGAACAAAGAGATCGTTCCACTTGAGATAAAAAGCTTATAGATAAATCTGTTTTTTCAGAGACTTCCTTCAACGTCATTTTTTTTGACTTACGAAGTCTTTTTATTAAAATTCCTATATCTCGATCCATTTTATCTACCTCAAATATAGTCGTATTGTGATAAAGTATATATAATACTTAACTTCTTGTAAAGTTATGGAAGACTTTGGGTTTTGCAGTTTGTAATTTTGGAATGCATTATAAGTGTGAGTAGAACTATAAAAATAAAGGTTGAAATCTATGAGGTATTGAAAAGGCTAAGATTCAGACTAACTCAGAGATTGAAAAATTCAAAAAACATTGAATTTTCTAAAATGGTGTGTATAATAAATGTAAACGCCTGACATTGCTCAAATTCAATTGAAATTTTACTAGGAATGAGATGCAGTGGTCATATTTTTTAAACAAAAATTTAAGTGTCATTTAAATTTTGAACTTACAACTAAAATCTGTTATTAATTAAAAAGTAGGTTCGTATAATAGTACATGAAGCGAAGGGAGGTTTAGGCCATGCCCGTAGCGTAATGTGCAGGTAAGTGCATATTTTGGTGAAGAGCCAATAAATACGTATATTTTTTTGTTCTAAAATTTAAGTCGTATTGAAATTTCGAGGAATTAAAGCAGAAAATTAAAGCTGTTATTAAATATTGTGTTTATCGAAGCTTCTGCGATTATTAATTTTCAAATTAAATTGGAGGGAAGAATTATGGAATTCAAAAAAATGTTTACTACTATTGATCTTCATGTGTCAGGCGAACCGTTGCGGATTATTACTGGGGGATTACCTGAAATTAAAGGAGAAACGCAGCTAGAAAGACGTGCCTATTGTATGGAACATTTGGATCATATTCGAGAAGTACTAATGTATGAGCCTAGAGGTCATGATGGCATGTATGGTTGCATTATTACTCCACCAGCGACCCAAGGTGCAGACATAGGTGTCTTGTTCATGCACAATGAGGGCTGGAGTACAATGTGTGGTCATGGCGTTATTGCGGTAGTGACGATGGCTATTGAAACAGGCATGATTGAGGTAAAAGATGAAAACGATAAACTTATCATTGATTGTCCGTGTGGGCCTGTAACGGCGTATGCAAAGTGTAGTGGAACTAAAGTAGAATCGGTTTCCTTTGAAAATGTTCCTTCTTTTGTCTATAGAAAAGATTTCCCGATTAAAATTGATGGTCACGAATTTGATGTAGATATTTCATACGGCGGTGCTTTTTATGCCGTGGTTGATAGTGAGAAAGTTGGCCTACAAGTGAACAACAAGGATTTATGGGATTTGCAAGTATCGGGTGACAAAATTAAACATTACATCGAAAGTCAAATCGAAGTAAAACATCCATATGAAGATATAACAGGGATTTACGGTGTGATTTTCTCTGATAATCCAAAAGACAGCAATGCTGATTTACGAAATGTCACAATCTTTGCTGATAAACAGGTTGATCGATCCCCATGTGGTTCGGGTACTGCTGCAAGAGCAGCTACTTTATACGAACGTGGCGTACTAAAGGAAGATGGAAGATTTATTCATGAAAGTATAACAGATGGACAATTTGTTGGTGAAGTACTTTCATTGACGACAGTGGATGAATTTAAAGCTGTTATTCCAAAAGTTAGTGGGAATGCCTTTATCACAGGTTTCCATCAATTTGTGATTAGTCCAGATGATCCCCTTAATAGAGGGTTTTTATTGAAGTAAATGTATCCAAATTAGTATTCTAAAATTTAAATAAAAGAAGAAATACAGTTAGAAAAAAGGTGGAGAATTATGTTAGTTATAAGTTCGGATGAACAAAAAAGTTTAGTAGATATGAATGAAATTATTGAATGCGTGGCTGTTGCCTTAAAGGAATTTTCAGCAAATAGAACTATTACACCTATCCGCGCTGCTCTGCCTTTTAATAATGACCAAAATACAGCATTGATTATGCCTTCTGTAGCTGAAGAACTTAGTAGTGTTGGATTAAAGGTAGTAACAGTAGCACCCAATAATAAAGAGTTAGGTAAGAAAACGATAACTGGAGTGGTAATGCTATCAGACTTTAAAACTGGGGAACCAATTGCTCTTCTAGAAGGTTCTTATTTAACGATGATTAGAACCGGTGCTTTGTCAGGTGTTGCAACGAAGTATTTATCCCGAGAAGATTCAAAAAAGTTATGCATCATAGGCACGGGGGAACAAGCAAATGGTCTAGTTGAAGCTATAGTAGCTGTACGAGATATTGAAGAAATTCTTCTTTATAATAGAACAGAACAAAAAGCACATGAATTTGCTGAGTACATTAGAAACAAATTTGATAAACATGTACAAGTCTATTCAGATCCGAATGAAGCGGTACGTAAAGCTGACATTATTGTTACGACAACCAATTCTTCAACACCAGTTTTTTCTGAATCGCTAAAGCCTGGTGCTCATGTAAATGCGGTTGGTTCATTCAGACCTACGATGCAAGAATTGCCATCTCATGCTCTTTCTTCAGCTCACAAGGTAGTAGTTGAATCCAAAGAAGCAGCCTTAGAAGAGACGGGTGACATAATAATTCCAATAAATGAAGGAGTCTTTGATTTAGATGATATCTTTGGAGAGCTCGGACAAATTGTAGATGGAAAATTAAAAGGTAGAGAAAGCTCAGAAGAAATTACTTTATTTAAATCTGTAGGATTAGCCATTGTAGATATTGTCGTTGCAAAATATTTTTACGAAAAAGCTGTTAAAAATAAAATGGGAACTAGCATTAACCTTTAAGTTATAGTTAAGTATCATTTAAATTGGAACTATCAAGATTTTGAAATATTTCAATTGAGTACATTTTTGGCTCATCTTTATAACGTGGGGTTGATTTCCATTCGACTGGGCGCTTTGTAGCTGCCGCTTTGCTTTCGCTACAGATAAAACATTTGTAGCTGCGGCTTTGCTTTCGCACAGAGCAAAGCTTCCTGGTGACGCTCAGTCGGAACGGAAATGGCATACGCTTTAACAAAATTGTTATCCTGTATTTTGCTAATGGATCGTTTTTTACACAAAAATTTAAGTGCCACTTAAAAATGATGAAGATAATACAGATAATCGATAGTTAAATATTGCGAATATTATTAACTGAATATTTAGATTTTAGTGATTGGAGAATAAGGAGGTGTTTGCATGAAATGGTGGAGGAAGCAAAAGCTATATGTAAAGATTTTCATCGGCGTAGTAGTTGGGGTTGTGTTAGGTTTGATCTTCGGACCTAAAGTTGCCATTTTAAAACCTATCGGGGACGTTTTTATTCGTTTGTTACAAATGCTCATCGTTCCACTGGCCTTTTTCAGTATTGTATCGGGTATTACGAAGCTTGAAGATATTAAAATGTTACGCTCTATTGGTGGTAAAATAATGCTTATTTATATAGTTACCACTTTATTATCGACACTTATTGGTGTTATTACTGCCCTGTTGATTAGGCCTGGTAAAGGAGAGATAGGACTTCTTGGTAAAACAGAAACTATCGAGCGAGAGGAATTTAGTTTTCTTGATAATATTGTTCAATGGTTTCCGTCAAACGTTGTTCAAGCAATGTCAGAGACAAATATGCTTCAAATTATAATCTTTGGTATTTTTGTCGGAATTGCAATGGTTCTTCTTGGAGACAAGGTGAAGAGAATGAAGGAATTAGCTCATGAAGGCGCAAATTTGATGATTAAAATTGCTGAAATTGTTATTAATTTTGCCCCTTATGGAATTATGGCATTAATCGCAAACGTTATCGGAACACTTGGGTTGGGGGTAGTCATCGAAGTGGGTCGATACGTATTATCAGCTTTTATCGGTTTTTCCATTATTCTTTTAGTTGTCTATCCGATTATGTTAAAAGTATTAGGGAAAACCAGTCCATTATTCTTTTACAAGCAAGTAAGTCCGGCTATGCTAGTAGCTTGCAGTACAACATCAAGTAGTGCAACACTTCCCGCAGCGATGGACGTTTCAAGAGACGGGCTTAAAATACCAGAAAATATATATGGTTTTACGCTTCCACTTGGCGCAACACTTAATATGAATGGATTAGCATCAACATTGGGTGTCCTATCCGTGTTCGCAGCAAATCTATACGGTCTCCCTATAACGTTCAGTATGATTTTACAAATTGCTTTTTTAGGGGTTGTTCTTGCAATGGGTTGCGCAGGAGTGAAAGGAGCGGATGTTGTTACGGCATCACTATTACTTTCTACAATGGGTCTTCCGCTTACGATAATACCAATCATTGCGGCTGTTTCTCCAATTGTAGATATGGGTAACACCGTTGTCAATGTTACTGGTGATATAGCAGGAACACAGATTGTTCATAAGAGGAACCCTGAATACTCAAATGGGGGTTAAGTGGCTTGAGCCTTATTTTAATGGGCTCAAGCCGTTTTTTTTATTGTTCCGATAAAAGTGAGAAACATTCCGATAAACTATGAAATTGTTCCGATAAATCTTGAAAACGTTCCAATAAATTCAGAAATGATACCGATATTTTACGAAAAGGTTCCGACATTATTGAAGATAAGCTTTAAGCGTTGTTAATAGTGACTGGCAAATGATGATTGATTCTACTGTATTAGTAGCTATTTCAAGAGAATGGTCAGCATTTTCTACAATAGCAACCTCATGTGAAGAAAGTTGTTCTAAACTTTCTTTCGAATAATGAGGATCAGCTGTACCGATTGCTAGAAATGCATGCTTCTCTAGTAAGTTTTGCATAATATGTTCAAGAGACAATAAGGGAGTTAAAAGTACATAACGAGAAGGAACAAGTGAAGACTGTTGCATATAAAAATCTACGATAGGCAATGTTCCAAGTGATTTTCCTAAGTATACAGCTTCCGTATAAGATTTGGTGCTAAAAATATATTCTACAATAGGATTTACTGCATCATAAACCGTCTCTGAAATAGCTTCTGGCGCCTGTTCGAATTGCTGCGGATCGAATGTATAGCATACTTGTACTACATCATAGCCAAGTTCTAGCATCAGTGCAGTGGAATAATAAAGAAGTGGTTTTTCATACGTATAGCCTGTGCCAGAGAACATAAAGCACACTTTATCGCTAGTGCTATCAAAGTGATTGTATGCAACGCCATTGTGTTGCTCTTTCCTCGGTTTCATTTTCATTTTCATCATAGTTCCTCCTTGTCATACCAGATTGTTGAAAGATCGATGTACCCTAGGTGGTTGAAGTTTAATTCTAAAATATCGTGGGCAAACGGTATATCATCGAGATATGTAAATAATGGTATCAAAATAGCTTCTTCAATTAAATAGTGGTTTAATGAATCGAAAAGTAACGGCCATTCTGCTATAGTTGCAATTTTAAATTTTTCAAAGATATTTATAAAATATGTATCTTCTTTGCAAATTTTATAAATTGGAGAAACTGGGCTGAACATGTCATGTAATTTATGGAAAGCGGTATTTACAGTTACTACATTTGTATAAACAAGAGCATCGTACTTCAGAGGTTGAAGAGAATCTTTAATATATTGAGATAGTGTTAATGCTTCTAGTTGAGGTTGATAACCATATTTCGTTAAAGCTGAAAATAAATATTGGTTTAGATTGACTTTCCCTCTAGGCACGCCAATTTTTAAAACCTTTTTTTTACTTAATTGTGAGATAGCATTACTAAAACTACTTAAATGATTTTGTAATGAAGAATCATCTTGCAAAGGTTTATATAAATGCTTATGTATTACGTTTTTAATTCCTTGCCTTTGTACTTTAGTTGAACAAGCTTCCACATTTTTATTTAAAATAATGGCGCAAACCCCATTTTGGATATTAATTTTTTTGGGGGTGATTTCATTTGAAAAATTAGTTTGATAAAACGAATTAGATGATTTTGGAAGTATGTTTAATTCTACTGTGTGTAATAAAGCTCTCATGCCAAAATAATTATCATAAGCTTCTAAAACAATTTGATTGGGTGTATGCTTAGATATTGCAAAAGGACCTGTTCCGAAAACTACATTATCTACAACTTTATAGATACTTGTTTTTATATCTGTTAGTAAGTGTAGTACGTACGTGCAGGATTCCGAAAGAATAAAATCAATTGTCCACATATCCACGATGATTATTTCTCGAATAGGTTTCCATAAAGGAAGATGTAGTAATTGACGTAAACACCAAGCTACATCGTGTGCGGTTAGTAAATCACCATTGTGGAATACAACATTTTTTCGTAAATAAAGACGTAAATTCATGTCATTAATTTTCCAGTGGTGAGCAAGAGAAGGAATAATATTACCATTAGTATCTGTCTCGACTAAACGATTTGTTATATTGGAAAGAAGTGCTGCACTATATATATCATTTACCTGATTAGGTTGTAAATTATAAATGGGATGATAGATTGGTGCAATCAAACGCTCATTATATAAAATATTATTTTTTATATTTTGATGATATAGATGCTTAAAGTTTACTGCTAAAGAGTCTGTTAAATTAGGAAATGTAAGCAATTCTTCCCAATCCATCATTGTTATTGTTGAGAGATGAGGCCTAATCGTATCTACAATAATTTGTTCAATATCTTCATGCCATTGGATTTTGGATAAGTGTCCGCGTCCATTCCCAGCTTTATAAGTTATCCAATTGTGTTGCTGAAATAATTTAAGATAACGATTCAGTTGTTTAGAACTTATTTTTAATATAGAAGCTAATTGTTGCTGAGGAAAAGTGTTGCCTTTCTGTTGGCAATAGAGTGAAAGTAAATAAAATAGTGTTTTATTTTTTGATAGAAAGGTGGACATTTAATCTCTCCTAGTGTCTCTTTTTGTGAAAATTGTTCTATTTTATAATCTAACTATAACAAGGAGGGAGAAATTTATGAAGGCAGTTATTATCAATGAGTTTGGCACTTCTGATGTTTTAACGTATGTGGAATGTTCAAAGCCTACGATTTCGGCAGGGGAAGTATTAATACGGACGTCATATACGAGTGTGAATTTTGCTGATATAAAAAACAGAACAGGAAATAAAGCAAAAGCGAATTTTCCGATGATACTTGGTTTAGATGTAGCGGGTGTAGTTGAAGAAGTTTTTGATGAGAATAGTGATTTTAAAAAGGGGGATCAAGTAATTGCATTCCCGAAAAATGGGGCCTATGCAGAATATGTGGTGGCGAAAGAGCAGCTCGTTTTTAAAATTCCGAACGATGTCCCTTTGGAAAAGGTAGCTGCTGTGCCAACGGTTTCATTTCTATCCTATCTTTTGACACATCAAATCGCTCCAATTAGTAAAGACGATTGTGTATTAATTCATGCTGCATCCGGTGGAGTAGGGACAATGCTTATTCAAATGGCGAAAAAGCTAGGTGCCAAAAAAATTATTGGCACGGTTAGTGATATGAAGAAAGCGTCAATTGCCTATGAACTAGGTGCACAGCATGTACTAACTTATGAGAATTTTAGTGCTCAAGTTAATGAACATACGGATGGTCATGGTGTTAACATTATTTTTGACTCAATTGCTGGAAATATTACGGAAGAGAGCTTTAACTGTTTAGCTCCTTATGGTACGTTAGTGCAATTTGGAAATAGTGGTGGCAAGGCAGGAAATATAAAAACATCTGATTTACATAGTAGCTGCCGTAATGTGAAAGGCTTTAGCTTAGGAACGACCCGAGCTCTTAAGCCAGAAATGCTTCAACAAGTTGCACAAGAGATGTTTACTTTATTAAAAGATGAAAGCTTCCAAGTACCAATTGCCAATGTTTTTGCTTTAGAGGACATGCAGAAAGCCCATGAATTAATGGAAAGTCGTCAGCATCAAGGGAAAATTTTAATTAAAATATAAAATAATCAGTGCATGAAAACACTGATTATGTAGTTGTGGTGAGAACTAGGTTCAAGGCGATGGAGGAGTGGTTAAATAACTATGTTGTGTGCCGAAAGCGAATGAAATGAAGCATAGTAGCACAAACCAACTTGTTGACTGAAGCTATCTCATCAGATGTCCCAAAGACAGAAACAGAAAAATATATAGCACAAGAAATCAAGGAAGGAATTATTCAAGATTCGCATTAAGTGTAATAAGTTATAGTAAAGTCAAAAGGCCTGAGACTCGTACAATTCCGAGTTCAGGCCTTCCAGTTGTAATCGAACTTCCCCAGTATAGGTCATTCTCACTTGAGTGTTTGTAGCTCGAATACAATATTGTTATGTGTAGATGGCCCCAAATCAACCCCACCAGTAATTTTGACTAAACCGTAATTCTTTGAAAAATAAAGCTTATATATATCAGTAGACATAGCATCCTCCACAAAACTATATGAAATGTACAATGTTGTAACATTGTTCAACATTCCCAGAGGTGTTTTTAATGAATCCTTTGTAGTAAGGAGCTGTAAATAGGCATCTCGAGAAGTGTTTGGAACAATTAATGTTTTAGTATCATTAATTTGCTCAAGAGGCGCGGGAAGTTTTAAATCTAACAGCAAGTTTATTCCCTCGATTGCCAGCTCATTTGCATTGTAAGTGATTGATAATATAGGCTTATTATTATTTTTTTCATAATAAGAATACGTATTTCCTGTGTTTCTCAATTGCAGTTGTTTATATGTTTTCCCATTTATTTGCATTGTAGCAGTCGAATGCTTTTTAGGTACTAAAGATTGAAAGGAAGTTAGCTTTTGTTGATTTGCCCACACTGTTTTGTCGACTAATTCACTACTATAAATATATCCTTGTTGGTTGCCAAACTACACATAGGAGAAACCTGCAATTTCAGAATAAACTTGAACAACATCCCCACGTTTCGCTAAAAAAGGTGTTTTTTCACCACTAAAGCTTGCGATATTGTATAAACTATTAGCTCCATTATAGATATACACTTTTGGATATGGTTTCACGTCACCTATGAATTTAGAATTAACATAACCAATAATATTGCCATACTGCACAAATGACCAATTTCCCCCAACAGAGCCGAAATCTTTCACCACCATTTTATATTGTAAGTACGTTTGGGTAGGGGATTTTACGTTTGGAGAGTCTTTAACGACTACGCCCCCCTTAGAACTTGCAATTTTAATAGTATACGGTGGCGCCGATAATGCTGTTTTCTCAACAAATCCCTTTTGATCCCCATATTGTACATGTGCCCAATCAGAATCAGGAGTATTATATTGTACGACAAATGCTTTATAAGGAATATGGGTAACGGTATCAGCATCAGTGGACGCTGCTTTTTTTAAGGCTACACCATCTTTAAGGTTGATAGTTTTGACTTCACGGAAACTAGATGCATTTGCTTCAATAGGTAAGAAATTAATAATAAAAAATATAGTTGAAAGAGCTAGTAAAAATCTAATTATATTTTTCAAAGAATCACCCCATCTATGTTGTTTCAAAACTTAAGAATTAAATAAGAGAATGGAATCATTGGCTCTATTTGTTGATTAGAGATAATTTTAGCTATTATCTCCTTTAGTATGTAATTTCGACAATAATACAGGAATTTCCTTTAAAAATTTGGTAAAATGAGATATTGTATATGGATTTTTCCTTCTCTTTATCTATTTCTGGTAGTATGATTGGATTTTACAATTGTTCCTATGTTAAAGCATTGTAGGCTAATCACTAAAATTTAAGAAAAACATTTATTAATAAATATGCAGCATAAATTTTAATTGAATTTTCTATTCCTTCCGTTTTTGAAGTAAATGAAAGACACTCAAATATAGAGATAGTGAACATCCATTTTTTTACTATAACCTTTGACTGGGCAACTGACAGTTAAAATGATGTTTTTCGTGTAAACTTATCCATGCCTTATGTCCTTTATTTTGGATTTGGATGACCCAACCATTATAAAGGCTTTTTTTATGCACGGATAATATTGCAGAAAATCCAGTTTTTAAAAAACGTCGAATTATTTTAATTCGACACTAGTGATATATATGCTATATAAGTTGATCTTCGTTCCGGCTCAGACCCTGGAGCGAGCAACGTGAGTGAAGCGGCTCATCGGACGCCCCCTGGAAGCTCTGCTCTGCGCGAAAGCGAAGCGTCAGCTACAAATGTTTTATCTGTGCGAAAGCGAAGCGTCAGCAACAAATGTTTTCTGTAGCGAAAGCAAAGCGTCAGCTACAAATGTTTTATCTGTGCGAAAGCGTAGCGTCAGCAACAAATGTTTTCTGTAGCGAAAGCGTAGCGTCAGCAACAAAGCGCCCAGTCGGAACGGAAATCAACCACACATTATGGTGATGAACCTGGATTTTTGTATTTCTTTACTTTATTTTGATATTGTTCTTTGTTTTAGGTCAATTTTCAAATATAATGTTATGTTTGGCCTCTTGTATTATTAAGCACGAATATAAAGGAATGGCTAATAGGAGAGTGATGGAGTGCTTTTTAATTCCTTTGAATTTATTTTTCTATTTTTACCAGTAACATTTGTAGTCTATTTTTTATTAAATCGCTTCAGTAAACAACAATATGCGATTTATTGGTTGGTACTGAGCTCTTTGTTTTTTTACGGTTATTTTAAGTTAACTTATTTAGCAATTATCACAATCTCAATCATTGTAAACTTTGCTTTAAGTCGGATCATAAATAATAGCAGTAATCGTCTGAGAAAGACGTATATGATTATCGGAGTAATCTTTAATGTTTTAATACTTTGCTACTATAAGTATACAGATTTTTTCATTACAAATATTAATAGTTTATTTGGTACAAATATTGCATTGTTGCATTTATTGCTACCATTAGGGCTTAGTTTTATTACATTTCAACAAATTGCTTTTATTGTTGATAGTTATCGAGATGGAACGGCTCATTATAAATTTAGTAATTATGCGTTGTTCATATTGTTTTTCCCACAATTAGTAGCGGGGCCAATTGTTCAGCATGATGAAATGCTTCCACAGTATGATATTAAGGAAAATCGAAAAATTATACATGATAATGTTGCGCGTGGCTTGTTTATCTTTGTCATCGGTTTAGTCAAGAAGATTGTTATTGCGGATACGGTTGGCATATGGGCTAATGCGGGCTTTGAAAATTATAGTAACTTAAGTTTTGTAGAAGCGTGGATCACCTCATTATCATATACCGTGCAACTTTATTACGATTTTAGTGGATATTCTGATATGGCGATTGGTTTAGCCTTATTATTTAATATTAAATTGCCAGTAAATTTCTTCTCTCCCTACAAAGCACGTAATATTCAGGAGTTTTGGAAAAAGTGGCATATGACCTTGAACCGGTTTTTAACTACATATGTATATTTTCCGTTAGGTGGTAGCCGAAAAGGGGCTTTTAGGACTTACATAAATATTTTAATTATTTTCTTCATCAGTGGATTTTGGCACGGCGCTGGATGGAATTTTATTTTATGGGGACTTATGCATGGCTTTGCGTCTGTTGTTGTAAGACTTTTTAGTAAAACAGGTGTTAAACTTCCATATTTACTTTCGTGGTTTATTACTTTCCAATTTGTTAACATTGCTTGGGTATACTTCCGTGCAACAAGCCTCGAGCAAGCAAATACTATTATTTCTAAAATGTTTACGCCAAATATGGAATCTATAACTAGTTTCTTTACGGAGCCGCTCACTAATTTTGCTCAAGCGGATGCATTTAATATTATGGGATTAACATTAAGTGACCCGTTAGTGATTGTTGTAGGACTCTTAATCGCACTTGTTATTGCATTTACTGCCTTAAATTCTATTCAATTAATGGATAAGATGAAATTTAATTGGAGAACTATCATTTATATGCAATTTATGATTGCGCTAGTTCTTATATCGATCTACTATATGCAAAAAAATAGTATATTCTTATACTTTAATTTCTAAATAAAGGTGTGAATTAACTTGGATCCGAAAAAATGGTTAGTAAAATTGTTTGCCACATCTTTCATAGTAATAGGATTACCTGTTTTCGGAATTATGGGTTTCAATTATTATATTGACCCTCTTTGGAATTACACACATGCCAATGACTTTAACGACTATCAGCTAGGTTTTGATGAAAGACAGTTAAAAACAAATTATATCAATAGCCATGATTTTAACTATGATAGTTTATTAATTGGAACGAGCAGGATTACGTATCTTGATGAGAGGGCCTTTACAAAAGAAAGTGTCTATAATTATTCATTGAGTGGGCTGCAAATAGAAGAATACTTACCTTACATGGAATATGCTGAAAAGAAAAATGGTAAGCCGTTTAAGAAGATTTTTATTGAGTTATATTTTGATTCAGCTAATACTAGTAAATCTAATTCATTGAATCCGCCGCAAACTTATATTGAGACGTCTGAGGCACCGTTTTATGCAATAAAATCCTTATTTTCAGAAAGCACTATGCATTATGCTCGTTTTAATTATGATATTTCAAAAGCAAATCATTATGACGGTGCTCGAAGTTACAAGCGTAATAATATTGCACAAACAACGTATCCGAATGATGATATGGAGCAGGAATGGCAAAAATTTAAGAAAAATTTTAAAGCAGAGTCAGCTAAGCCTTTTATGTACGATACCGACTATCGAAAAAGGCTTCAAGCTATAAAAGATGCATTTCCAGATACAGAATTAGTTGTCTTCACGGAATTAATGCCTGCCAAACGCCTTCAAACAATTTTGCATAATGATAATCGCTACGAGGCTTATAGTAGATGGATGAACGATATGGTAGATGTGTTTGGCACCGTCTATAGTTTCCATGCGGTGAATGAAGTAACGACGAATGTGGACAACTTTTTTGATTGGCTGCATTACTATCCAAATGTGGGGTATTTAATAATTGAATCTTTAGAGAACAGGGAAGAACGGTCAAATATGATGCAGGCTGTAAATAAAGAGAATCTTGACGAGTACCTTGAAAATGTAGTGGTAGATATAAATATGGATTAAGCAAAGAAAAGATGACTCCGATCTATCAGAGTCATCTTTTTAATTAGTGTTATTGCTTGTTTAGTTCATTCATTTTTTCATAAATACGTCGCTTACGATAGAGCATAATACCTGCTTCGGCAACGTCTTGAATCATGCCTTTATTTGCGTAGGCACCGAAAATCATTCCAGCAATCGGAATCATTTGAAACAGCTTTTTCCATCCAAACTGATCGCGATATGTATAGAAAACTTCCTTCCAGCCTTGCAGCTGTGAAATCATATTTTCTGCTGCTTTATTTGTATCATACATGGACGAAAGTTCCTTCAATATTGCTTCTTTGCCGACTATATCGGCGGAGCTGAATTGTAGACATTTTACGATGAAAATACGCTCCATTTTATCATTCGGATCATAGCCATGAATGATCGCAATCTCTTGCAATGTTTTTAAAGCCATCCCTAAAATAAGGGGAATATCAATAGCCAATGTGAAAATACCACCAAAGCCAGTAGAAGCACCTTGCATTGTTGCTAATTTCACAGCAGTGAACTTCAGGAAGCCCACTTCTTCAGAGGTGGGAGGAATGAAGTGCTTTTTTCTTTACAGAACATACGTTTTCGTTGTATATTGTGAATAATCAAAAAATAAAGGGGTGACGGGTAATGACAAAATCGAAAAAAGATTGTTTTATTATAGAACTCAAGTTACTTATAGATACATGGCAAACCGATATCCTATTAAAACGTTTTGAAATTGCCCGTACACTCTATAATACGACTTTGTCTTATGCAGTAAAACAATATACTTTCATGCAGGAATCAAAACACTATCGAAAACAATTACGTTGCTACCAAAAAGCGAAAAAATCTAATGATACAAAAGAATTGAAGCAGACCGCAAAAGAATTAAATAACATTCGTCAATCTTTTGGATTAAGTGAAAATCAACTGCATGCGTATATTAAAAAGCATCAACATAACTATAAAAAACATATAGATAGCAATACTTCCCAGAAAATCGCCTCTACTGTTTGGAAAGCGGTTCAGGATGTTCTATTTAAAGGGAGCAAAGCACATTTTAAACGTTACGGAATGCTTCATTCTGTAGAAGGGAAATCTAATAAAGCAGGCATTCGATTTAAAGAGAATGTTGTCTATTGGAACGGATTAACCCTTCCTGTTCGTATTCGCAAACAAGATTTATTTGTAGAAGAATCCCTTGCTCTTCATACCATTAATTATTGTCGTCTAGTCAAAAAAGTGATTCGTGGAATTCATACTTTTTACGTACAACTCGTGATGGATGGGGTTCCTCCTGCAAAGAGAATTTCATCTACAGGAGCCTTTCGCCATTCCTATCAAAAACAAAAACGGGTAGGTATTGACATTGGTCCTTCTACCATTGCGGTTGTTTCAGAAGAAACCGTTTTCATCCAACAACTTGCGCCAGAAGTACCTTTATTGGAGAAACAAAAAAGACGTTTATTACGCAAATTGGATAGAAGTCGTAGAAGTACCAATCCTAACAATTTCAACAAGGATGGTACTATTAAACATAGCGTCAAACTCCGTTGGACATATAGTAAAAACTATCAAAAAACAAAAAAACAAATAAAAGAATTATATAGAAAGAAAGCTTCCTACATCAAAGAAAAACATGGTGCGTTAGTCAATAAAATCTTGTCTCTTGGCGATGAGGTGTACATCGAAACCATGCATTTTAAAGGATTAGCAAAGCGTACAAAAGAAACCAAAACAAATATACAGGGTAAAATCCAATCCAAAAAGCGTTTTGGAAAAAGCATTGGGAATCATGCCCCTGCGATGCTAGTGGAAATCATCCATCAAAAATTAGGTTACACAAAGCAAACGATACAGAAAGTAAATACGATCACCTTTAGAGCCAGTCAGTATAACCATGTGACGGATCGTTATGAAAAGAAAAAACTCCATCAACGTTGGAGTCAAATTGGAAGTCATCTTGTACAACGAGATTTATATAGTGCGTTTTTACTGATGAATAGTGAACCAAATTTACAACAAACGAATCAAGACTTATGCAATAAAACGTTTACTACCTTTTTAGAGTTACACAATCAACATATAGAAGACTTGAGACAAGTAAAGAAAACATTCCCTCTTAGCATGGGAATCAAACAAATCAAGTGAGGGCTATTCCTCCGTAGGTAGAGCTACCTGCCTTCGTTAAAACTTATTGCCAACACAACATCGGTTGTGTAAATAAGAAAGTCTTATAGAACAGAAGATAAATCAAAGATGTTGTACACAGGACATAGCAACACCATCTGTGGAGAGCTTTGTAACGCTTCTCTTAAGTATATAAGAACCCCGCTGCTTTAGCTGTGGGAGTAGTCAGTTAGAGCAATCATATTCTCTAGCGGCAGTTGACTAATATCGGATATAGCAAAAATATTTTGAAACGAAGAATTGTTACGGATTTTCTGCATCATTGCTTGTTCATTAATTAAATATTTACCACCTGTTTGAATATAGCTCCCTAATTCATCAACTAGTAACGCTATTTTATTTTGAAGGAAGGTAGGTGTCATCTTATCTAAGATTTTAAATGGGATGCGACCTAATTTATCAAAAAACCACAAATCCTTTTGATCTTTTTCCCATGCTTGAATTTCTTGTAAATGCTTTTCTAATTGCTCGACATTCTCCATTTTGTCTATTCCCCTTATAATTGCGTTTAATTAAAATACGAGAAGAATTTAAAAAAGGTTTCGTTATTTTTATAAAATTTCGACATTAATGTGGAGTGAATGATTGCCAAACAGCTCCAAGCAACGCGATACCTTCTTTGATTTGCTCAAAGGTTAGCCCACCATAGCCTATAAGAACCATAGCATGTTTAGTGTTTTTCTGATAAGAGGTTGAACATGGATAGACTTTGATTCCTACCTCTCGTGCAAGGTTAATTGCATCCTGTTCAGAAAGCCTTTTTGGTAACTTCACAACAATGTGTAGCCCGGATTTCTCACCAACTACTTCGAACTCCTCGGAAAAATTCGCGTTAATAGCTGCTAGCAATGTCTGTTGCTTTTTGCGATAAATAGTGCGCATTTTGGCTAAATGCTTATCAAATAGACCTTGAGCAATAAAATCGGCTAACGCAAGCTGATCTATTTTGGAGACAACAGATTTTTGTTCCTGATTAAATAGAATAAAATCTTCGACTAACGATTTAGGCAAAATCATATAACTTATGCGCAGCGATGGGATAAGTGTTTTGGAAAATGTTCCGGAATAAATAACACGCTGAAGCTGATCCATTTTTGCTAAAGAGGGGATAGGGAGCCCTTTATAGCGAAATTCTGAGTCATAATCATCTTCAAAAATATAGGCGTTCTCAGAAGTTGCCCATTGCAGAAGAGCTGCACGCCGTTCAACAGGCATGACCATGCCAAGCGGAAACTGATGTGCGGGTGTTGTGTATAACATGTGGATGGATTTTTTCGGTATTGTAACCCCTGAGTTATCAACAGGAATAGCATGAGTTGTTAATCCACAATGTTGCAATGTTGCACGTACTCTTTTAAAGCCAGGCTCCTCTAAACCAACATGTGTTTTGGGACCCAAAAAGTGACATAGAGCTTGAAGCTGACTTTGTGTACCACTATAAACAAAAACCTGTGATGCTTCACAGGTAACTCCTCTTGAACGTTCAACGTAGCGAGCAATTTCCGTCCGTAATATTGCCTCTCCTTGCCAAGAGCTTGTCGTTAAGTTATTCACATTGAAGTGCTTTTTCAACAGCCTATGCCAAATAGAAATGGGAAAAGCCTCTTTATCCACATGTCCATTGTTAAAATCAAATTTTATGTTATCTACAACTGGTATTGAGGAAGCGTATGTATGCTGCTTCAGCTGCTGTCCCCATTCGAATTCAAAGGGTGCTATGAAATAACCTGAGCGTTCCTTACTATAGATATAGCCTTCCGCTAGCAATTGCTCATATGCCTCCTTAATCGTGTGAACACTAACATCGAGCGTTTTAGCAAGTGTTCGTTTGGAAGGTAATTGCTCATGGGCCAGCAATTTTTTTCTTAGTATTGCTTGTTTTAATTCGTTGTAAATTTGCACGTATTTTGATGTGTCTCCAGTAAATGAAATTGATAGCTCCAAAGTATAACACCTCCTGGTATGGCGTGTTTTTTGAAAATTGGTTATATTCATCATATCAAAATTACCGTTAAATAGTAAAAAAGGAGTGAAGCGAAATGGATTTTATAGCGTTAGAAAATGAAGTAGTATTACTTAAACCATTAGGTCAAGAGGACGCCCAAGGGATACTAGAGGCTGGTAGTTATCCAGAGATTTGGCCTTATTTGTCCACAACGATTGAAAAGATGGACGATGTGAATAACTTTGTGGACAATGCATTAGCAAAAAAACATGAAAAAACTGAGTTTCCATTTGTCATTGTGGATAAACATTCTGAACAAATCATCGGTTCAACTCGGTTTATGGATATTGATGCGAATCATAAACGGCTTGAAATAGGTACATCATGGATTACACCGACTTTTTGGCGTACAACAATAAATACGAATTGCAAATATTTATTATTACAATACTGTTTTGAAGTGTTAAATCTACAACGTGTACAAATTAAAACAGATCATGAAAACGTGCGCGCTCAAAAAGCAATAGAACGTATTGGAGGAAAAAAGGAGGGGGTCTTACGCAATCATATGGTGCGCAAGGATGGCACAACTCGTCATACTGTGATGTATAGTATTACTTTACAAGAATGGCCGGAAGTGAAAAAGCATTTACAGCAGATGCTAGTTGATTCTACTAAAAAATAGTAATGGAGAAAATCATGCGTGTTGATTAGGAAAAAATAGGTTTATTATTGAGCGATGAAAGGGTTTTTCTTGTTGCTATTTAGTATCGAGCCCCAAAACAGAATCGCTAAAGCTACTTTCGTTCGTTTTATAGGAATACTTTGAAGATTTATCGAAACAAAATCGCTCTTTATCGAAACTATTTGAGCTTTTATCGAAACAAAATCTCATTTTATCGAAACTTTTTGGGCTTTTATCGAAAAACAAGCTCTTTCTATCAAAGAAATCAACCACACGTTATGGTGAAGAGCTTGTAGCGTAGGGCTACTCGACGCTCACTCGCAGCAAGCCTTGCTCTGTGCGAAAGCGAAGCGTCAGCAACAAATGTTTTATCTGTGCGAAAGCGAAGCGTCAGCAACAAAGCGAGTAGCCTGTAGCGGAAATCAGAGCCTTCTAATTTAATTATTCGTATGGGTATTTTAAGAGAAGGATAGGGAAATAATGGATTGTATACAGCATACATTGAATAATAAATAAACGTTCCCAAAATGCAAATCTGGGGGCACAATAAAACACTCTAAACATTGATATAAAAATGTTTAGAGTGTTTTTCTGTATTTCCCTAACATACAGCTTTTTATGCAAAAGTATATGAACATAGTTACAATAAGACTTTTCAAGATTTTGCAGAAAACGCTGCAGGTGTGCTATCTGAAAAAACGTGCATATATAGACAATTTATTAATGCTGTGAATCTGTATTTTTTAAACGCTACCTCAACTTCAACTCCCATGAAAGAACTTAATCATCTTTCATTTTCTGTAGTAAGTGCTGATTTTGCACTGTATGGATGGCTAACAGGTGCGATTGTTCAATAAGAGCAGTTGCTTCTTGTGCTAACGGAGCAGAGGAGTTGAACAAGGGGGAATCTGTATGAAGAAGAAGGTTTAAACAGATATACGAAAGCGTAATTTTAAATCCATCACTATATGGAATGAATATCTGAAGGAAAATTTGCAGCAGTAAATTCAAAAAAAGAAGCGTACTCGAATTTTACGATTACGCTTGTATTTTCTAGTGGCAAATAAATGAAAACCTTCGCCCCATTATTTAATTGACCATTCTAATTTCTTTTTATAAAAGTAATTCGAATAAAATAAAATTATTAATACTAAACCTATGATAAACGAAAAATTCCCGATCTTCATAAAAATTAACTTTGTATAATTATCTAACGGAGTCAATTGAAAAATAAAATATAACGTCAATAGTATTGCAACAAAAGAAACCAATAATATATTTTTATTTCTCCAATATCCAAATAAAGTTTTTATGAAATAGGTGAAGAAAATCCATAGAATAAAAACTAATAAAGCATGAGATATTCTATCAGCTAATTGTCCTGTCAGTACAGTTAAAAAAAGTATAGAAAACACTACTAACGAAATAAAAGGGGCAAACATAATTAATATATCCATTCTTTTAATCGGTAAACGTAATTTTGAATCAACAACCAATGAAAATGATGCTTTTTGTAAATGTAAATATAAGCAAGCAATCATTATCAAACCTAAATATAACATTTTAATACCTTCCTTCTACCTACTATCCTAAATAAGGAAACATAAAATTACAAATTATTATTTTACGATTATTTTTACGGAAATTCAACTTAATTTTTGAAAAACAATTGGTGAAGCCAAAAGTGTCTTTTATTTATTTCAAAGCTACAGCTCATCAAGTTTTTTGCAATCTGTTATTACTGAACAATATGAGGAAATTGAATATATTATTATGATTTAGTGGGATAGCGCAGTGCAATAACAATTTGGGGCGATGCATTACAACTATAAATATGTGTGGAAGGATAAAAAAGAGCCATCTCCTTAAAAAGAAATGGCTAAAATGGTGATCTAATGTTTGGTCAAAATGTAAAGCATAGTGACCCAAAGCCAAAAAATTGTGAGATATCTTAGCTAAGTTAAATAGCTTAACATTACTATAACTTTGCTGAAATTATTCTATCTGTATAGGGACTTGTCCTGCGAAATAAAAGTATATAGAAGTGGGCCATTAAGTTTGTGTAACTAATTCTACAGCTTCTACTACTAATGGAGTTCCTGCTGTGATTGTGCCAGTAACACCATTAAAAGTTAACCCTGTTGATGAAATTGTATACGAACCGCCTTCTTGCAATACACCGTTGATATAAAAATTATAGTAGCCGTTCGTTACTATTGGAAAAGTAGTCGCAGCAGTCCCACTATCATTTAGAAATGCAGTTGCAAGGATAGTAGTACCATCACTGACCGACAAATTTACTGCTAATACGTTAAAGAATCTAGTCGAAGTACCTGTAACATTTACATGAATATTAATAATTGAAAGTGCCATTTTTTCACCTCCTTTCATGGGAAAAGTATTGTTTAGAAGATTTTTTATATTACATTAGTTGGAATCCCAATGATTCTATAATTATAGGAGTACCGTCAAAAATCGTTGTATTAAATGGATTAAGGATTAAAGAATTTGGGGTTACTTTATATGCACCGCTCTCTTGCATCACACCATTGATATAAAGGTTGTCGTATCCATTGGGATTAAAAATTTTAAATTCTGTTACTGGATCGCCATTATCATCTGAAAATAGATTAGCTAGAAGGGTTACTCCGTTTGTTAGATCAATATCTTCTGTAACAATATAGAAATATCTATTTATCGTTGGAATAATAGTTCTGCTAGGGATAACGACTGGCGGAGGTGGAATAGACAATTCATCAATAGCCTTTATACGATGCCAATTAAATCTGTTTTCTTCACAACAACCGTCGCAAATAGATTTTGGTGGATTTATTTTTTTCATTATTGTTTTTTACCTCCCTTTTTGAATATGTTGCATACCCCATGAACTATAGGCGTTTCTTTAAAAATTTCTAAAGATATCTCATAAGTTAGTCATATACTAATAATTTATGATTTGAATTTGTAAGTTGATTGGTAATATGCCTCTAAAGAGAATTAAATCCATTTTTAGTAAAAAGATGGATTTTTTTTAAATTCAAAAAGGAATGAAAGCTATGAAAATGAATTTTGAAGAAGTATAGGGAGATAGACTTATACCTTGTTACTGAACGCTATGAGCAAATTAGTAAATAATTATCCCAGACGTGTTGATTAGGAATAGATAGGTTTATTATTAAGCGATAAAAGGATTTTTCGTTGCTGCTTTTCTAATATATTTCCATTTTGACTGATTGTAGCGGTGGAATCGGCTCGACGCTCGCCAGCAGGAAGCCTTGCTCTGCGCGAAAGCGAAGCGTCAGCAACAAATGTTTTATCTGTGCGAAAGCAAAGCGTCAGCAACAAAGCGAGTAGCCCGGATAGTCACTAGACTACTGAAGAATTACTTAATCATGCTTGGCAAATCTTTATCGGTTAATAAGGTTCTCGTGAGACTAAAAGAGGTTCACCTTCCAAGGGAGGCACCGACTTATTGAAACGGAAGAATTGAGACATAGAAGGTATTTTGATATCAGAAGTGTTGATGATTAAAGAATGAGAAGAGAGTAACTGTTTTTTTTTACACTTTTTTCAACATCTTTCTTTTTTTATACGAAAAACTGTTTATAATTATCTTAACCTTTTGTATTTTATCACTTTTCTAACATTTATTACTCAATTTAGGGGCGCTGATCATGGGGATAACGACATTATTATTAAATGCATTCATTATTATCATTTGTATTTTTTTCTATCAAATATTTTGGTTAGATAAAGATGGAAAAGAAGCGCGTAATACTATATTAATTTCCTTTCTTTCATCCATTGCGGTTGTTCTTTGTATGACATTCCCATTTAAGTTTGATTGTGGATACATATATGATTTACGGCTTATACCAATCCTTTTAGCTGTTCTCTATGGTGGTTTTAGGAGTTTTATTTTTATTACTGTTATATTTGTTTCTTACCGCTTTTACTTAGGCGGAGACGGAGTCTACCCTGCAGTTATTGTATATTTTATGGCCACTTCCATTACTATGGTATCCCAATATTTTCTTGCTGGATATTATAAAAAAAGAAAAATATTGTTCAGCTTATTGCTTATGTCTCTTTGCACTATTTCCTTTTCTATCTTCGCTTTAATGAACCAAATACAGATAAATGATAAAGTTCAACCTGATTTTATTCACTTTTTATTCAATTATATAGTGATCAATATTCTGACTGTTTTATTGTCTCTTTATCTAATTGAAGGAATGATAGAAAGGTTTAAAATGAAAGAAAAAATTCACCGTGCAGAAAAATTTATGGTGACTTCTGAATTAGCAGCGTCTATAGCCCATGAAATAAGTAACCCGTTGACTACGGTATATGGATTTATGCAGATGTTTAGTAAAAACGAAATCTCTGAAACACAAAAGGATGACTATTTGCAAGTCATGCTAATGGAGTTAGAAAAAGCGCAACTCGTTATTAACGATTATTTGTCCCTTATAAAACCACAAAATGTTGCAAGAGAATTATTAGATATTAGACCAATTGTTGAGCAAGTAATAGAGGTTATTTTACCGATCGCCATCCAATGTAATGTTAAAGTAGAAAGCGATAATGAATGTTCCTATTATATATATGCCAACACCGATAATCTAAAAATGTGTTTAATTAACATTGCAACAAACGGGATTGAAGCCATGACTAATGGAGGGATGCTCCGAATTAATGTGAAAAAGGTAAAGAATCATCTTGTGATTGATATTATTGACACAGGAATTGGAATGTCTTCTGAGGAGATAAATCGAATCGCTATGCCGTTTTATTCTATAAAAGAGAAGGGAACCGGGCTAGGTACGATGATTGCATACAGTATTGTAAAAGGATTAAACGGAGATATAGAAATAAAAAGTGAAAAGGGAAAGGGAACACGGTTTTCTATTATTATTCCTTCTTCCTAATAGAAATCGTAAGGCAAAAAAAATTCGACGATTTAGGGCTTGCTGAACGGATTACCAACTTATAAAAGTTTTGATGTGCGCTGCCGGAGAGTTTTTTGCCTTTCACGGGATATAAATTTAACTCAAGAGCTGTATGTATCTACAATTTCCCGGTATGCCATTACCCTGGAAAAATGATCGGTTCCTGATTTACCAGCATCGTCGAATTGAAGCGGAATTGATGCCGATGCATATTCTCTTTACTTTAATACCTCTGGCATGAATAGAAGTTTCAATTTTAAGTAAATGATCCATTTAAAAATTAGGCTGTTTTCGAAAAGATTGTTGTTATTCAACTAACTGGCAGTATAGTTGTGCGAAATGTTCCTAGTTTAAATGGATGATGGTTACATCAATCTGGTAAAGGCTAGGCAGTTCCTTTCGGAATTGAAGGGTTATATCGAAGAATCAAATGAAGAGGTAACGCTCAGAAGGGTTCTCTCTTAGTCGAATAGCACTTGATTTAGTAAGAATGAAAGTGTTATAAGCTCGGCGAAAAGGCGTGAGAATTTACCGTAACAGTTCGGCTGACGAAAGCCTACCCGCGGGGGTGGTGTAAATCATGATGCTTGAGTTGAATGAATATGGTGAGAATGCTAATAAACCTACAATAAAAGGTTAAGCTGACGAACTTCTGAATGTACGGGTCTATACCTGCGATACATAGAAATGTGTATATCACCAAATTGTGAGGTTAGCTGTGGATGAGTAAAAATAACTAATATGAAAATCCATGATACGTTACAGGCGTATGAATACTAACAGGCTTAGAGGAAGCACCTAAGTTCATTCCATAATAGATATAATTCAACGTTGTAAGCTGATAACGTGGAGGACTTACTTCCATTGAAACGGTGGCAAGGAAAACATTAATGATAATAATTACTGTATAACATGTCTTAATATCAGTGAAAGTGGTGGCACAGTACCAAGGAAATGTCTAATACACATGGAGGGATAGCCACTAGACTAATAAAGATTTATTCAACCAAGTAAGGCAGTTCTTTATCGGTTAATAAGGTTCTTGTGAGACTAAAAGAGGTTTAACTCCGAAAGGAGTCACCAACTTATTGAAACGGAAGAAATTGAGACACAATGAGTATTATAGCATGCAAGATTGTTTTGATACACTTTATACTCAAAGTGTCAGTGGTCATCACTTCTATGACTTAACAGAATTAATGAGTTCTAAAGACAATATACGTCTAGCCTACCGAAACATCAAAAGAAATACAGGTAGTAAAACTGCGGGAACTGATAAATTAACAATTAATGATATCTTGCATTTAACTGTGGAAGATGTAATAGCAAGAGTTCAAGCTATGTTTAAATGGTATGAACCACAGCCAGTAAGACGGGTTCTTATTCCTAAAGGAAAGGATAAAACTAGACCTTTGGGGATACCAACGATTTGGGATAGAATCTTTCAACAATGCATACTTCAAATTTTAGAGCCAATTTGCGAAGCAAAATTCCATAAACATAGTTATGGGTTTAGACCGAATCGCAGCACTCATCATGCGAAAGCTAGACTTGAGTTCCTTATCAATCAAACTGGGCTTCATCATTGTGTTGATGTAGATATTAAGGGTTTCTTTGATAATGTTAATCATAGTAAGCTTTTAAAACAAATGTGGTCTCTAGGCATAAGGGATAAATCACTCCTTTCTATTATATCTAGGCTATTAAAAGCAGAGATTGAAGGAGAGGGTATTCCTACAAAAGGTACTCCGCAAGGAGGAATTCTGTCACCGTTATTATCCAACATTGTATTAAATGAATTGGATTGGTGGGTTAGTAACCAATGGGAAACGTTTGAAAGCAGATATACATACTCCACCAATGGCAGTAAATATCAGCATTTAAAGAAAACAGCTTTAAAAGAGTGCTTCATCGTCCGATATGCGGACGATTTTAAAGTAATGTGCCGAACTAGGTCAAACGCAATAAAAATGAACTACGCACTGAAAGACTTCTTGAGAATAAGGCTTCATTTGGAGTTAAGTGAAGAAAAATCAAAGGTTGTTAATTTAAAGAAAAACTCATCAGAGTTTCTAGGCTTTTCAATAAAAGCTATAAGAAAGGGTAAGACCAGATTTGGTTATGTAGCAAAGTCTGATATGTCGAAAAAGGCTAAAGCAAATGCTTTCCAAAAGATAAAAGAAGCCATAAGGGTAATCAAGAGAAAGCCTTGTATTCAGACAGTTTGGAATTTTAATACCGTTGTGATGGGAATCCAAAACTATTACTCAGCTGCAACTCAAATTACAATTAATCTGAATGAGTTAAATCTCCATCTACGCAAGACGTTATACAATCAATTAAAGAATATTAGAACCGAGGCGAGGTTCCATGAGATGACTAAGACTTTACAGAAGAGGTACAAGGGATACGAGGCTAAACTGTATAAGATACAGAACATGGTTTTTGTCCCTATCCATGCACAACGATGGGGAAAGACACTATGTTTTTCACAAATAATTTGTAATTTTACAGTCGAAGGAAGAGCAAAAATTCATAATAGCCTAAAGGCTATCAATAAAAATACTCTTTCTCACATCATGAGAAACTACATTCCAAATAGATCTATTGAGTACAACGACAACAGAATCAGTAAGTTCATTGCCCAGTATGGCAAATGCGCCATTTTAGGTGAAGAATTAGGTATTAATGATTGGCATTGTCATCATATTAATCCGTTTAACATTTCAAAAGATGATAGTTATTCGAACTTAATAATTTTGAATAAGGCTATACATCAACTTATACATTTGAAAGACCAGGCAAAAATTAAAACGCTCTTAAAAGCTGTAAAGCTTTCGAATAAGCAAATAGTAAAAGTAAATAATTTACGACTGAAATGTAACAATGAAATAATCTAATAATGGAAGAAAAGCACTCGTCTGCTTAAGATATAGAAAGAATAAATTGGATTAGTTGGAACGCCGTATGCGATGAAAGTCGCACGTACGGTGTGAACAGGGGGAAAAGCTGGCGATAACTTCAAAAGCTTACCTATCTGTATCAATAAGAATAATTTAATCATATTATTGAAGTGTTAATTAAAGGGAGAAGTAAAATGTCATTTGATTTAACAATAAATTCTGAAAGAAGATATGAAAAATTTATCGAAAGAGTTTCGAAGAGTAAATTGGTTTGGGGTTTGACAAATGAAGAAGGTTGGTGTGTATGTCAATCAAATGAATATGAAGACACTGATGTAATGCCATTTTGGTCAGATGAAGCGTATGCACGCCAATGTGCGATAGAGGGATGGTCAAATTATCATCCAACTCTAATACCATTAGAAGAATTTATGAATAGTTGGCTTTATGGAATGAATGAAGATGGTTTATTAGTAGGCGTTAACTGGAATGCAAAGTTAATTGGCTTAGAAATAGAACCTGCTGAATTATTTAGCGAATTAGAACGTAAGATTAGCTAGAAATAGTTGTTCCTTATGCAACTCCCATGAAAGAACTTAATCATCTTTCATTTTCTGTGGTGAAGTGCTGATTTTTGCAATTCATGGATGTCTAACGGGTGCTTGAGCTGTTTTAGACAGCTCTTTTTTCTTATTGTGCTAACGGCGCAGTTTACTTTAACAATATCCAATAAATGCATTGGATATATGCGCTAAAATAAAAAGGGAATCACGAAATAATATACTTAAATGAAAAGACGGAGCGAAAGTAAAAATCTAATAAAGGAAAGTAATAAAATGAATAAATTAATTTTATCCATATTGATTGTTATTATTTTGACTGGATGCAAAAAATCCCCAAACGATACTCTTAGTCAACCAGAAGGCAAAGTGATTGTGAATGGTGAACATTATACAATGATTCTAAGTGATTATGAGCAGAAAGAAGACAAAGTTGAATTTAGTAGTAAACATTCTTCCGATATAAACGAGATAGCTGAACTTTTCGATACACTAGAAGTTGAAAAAAGCACTATATTTAAAGTTGAAATTGATAAAAACCCTTCTTCAATTACGGTATCTAAACGGAATGAAGATGGTACAACTGATCTTGTTGAAGTGAAAGATAATGAAATTATGATGCCATCGGAAAGTGGATATTATATTTATCAACTTAAAACAATATGGTCTGAAGGAAAACAAACTTTTGTTTTTGATGTTAGTGTTGAATAAAAAGAGAGTGACCTACAACTAAATTAATTAGTTTTACTAACATAGGTTTTACATGAAGATCATTGAGCTGCACAGACGGCTCTTTTTGCTTATTGTGCTAACGTAAGCAGGTTTGTTGTGCGAAATGTTCCTAGTTTAAATGGATGATGGTTACATCAATCTGGTAAAGGCTAGGCAGTTCCTTTCGGAATTGAAGGGTTATATCGAAGAATCAAATGAAGAGGTAACGCTCAGAAGGGTTCTCTCTTAGTCGAATAGCACTTGATTTAGTAAGAATGAAAGTGTTATAAGCTCGGCGAAAAGGCGTGAGAATTTACCGTAACAGTTCGGCTGACGAAAGCCTACCCGCGGGGGTGGTGTAAATCATGATGCTTGAGTTGAATGAATATGGTGAGAATGCTAATAAACCTACAATAAAAGGTTAAGCTGACGAACTTCTGAATGTACGGGTCTATACCTGCGATACATAGAAATGTGTATATCACCAAATTGTGAGGTTAGCTGTGGATGAGTAAAAATAACTAATATGAAAATCCATGATACGTTACAGGCGTATGAATACTAACAGGCTTAGAGGAAGCACCTAAGTTCATTCCATAATAGATATAATTCAACGTTGTAAGCTGATAACGTGGAGGACTTACTTCCATTGAAACGGTGGCAAGGAAAACATTAATGATAATAATTACTGTATAACATGTCTTAATATCAGTGAAAGTGGTGGCACAGTACCAAGGAAATGTCTAATACACATGGAGGGATAGCCACTAGACTAATAAAGATTTATTCAACCAAGTAAGGCAGTTCTTTATCGGTTAATAAGGTTCTTGTGAGACTAAAAGAGGTTTAACTCCGAAAGGAGTCACCAACTTATTGAAACGGAAGAAATTGAGACACAATGAGTATTATAGCATGCAAGATTGTTTTGATACACTTTATACTCAAAGTGTCAGTGGTCATCACTTCTATGACTTAACAGAATTAATGAGTTCTAAAGACAATATACGTCTAGCCTACCGAAACATCAAAAGAAATACAGGTAGTAAAACTGCGGGAACTGATAAATTAACAATTAATGATATCTTGCATTTAACTGTGGAAGATGTAATAGCAAGAGTTCAAGCTATGTTTAAATGGTATGAACCACAGCCAGTAAGACGGGTTCTTATTCCTAAAGGAAAGGATAAAACTAGACCTTTGGGGATACCAACGATTTGGGATAGAATCTTTCAACAATGCATACTTCAAATTTTAGAGCCAATTTGCGAAGCAAAATTCCATAAACATAGTTATGGGTTTAGACCGAATCGCAGCACTCATCATGCGAAAGCTAGACTTGAGTTCCTTATCAATCAAACTGGGCTTCATCATTGTGTTGATGTAGATATTAAGGGTTTCTTTGATAATGTTAATCATAGTAAGCTTTTAAAACAAATGTGGTCTCTAGGCATAAGGGATAAATCACTCCTTTCTATTATATCTAGGCTATTAAAAGCAGAGATTGAAGGAGAGGGTATTCCTACAAAAGGTACTCCGCAAGGAGGAATTCTGTCACCGTTATTATCCAACATTGTATTAAATGAATTGGATTGGTGGGTTAGTAACCAATGGGAAACGTTTGAAAGCAGATATACATACTCCACCAATGGCAGTAAATATCAGCATTTAAAGAAAACAGCTTTAAAAGAGTGCTTCATCGTCCGATATGCGGACGATTTTAAAGTAATGTGCCGAACTAGGTCAAACGCAATAAAAATGAACTACGCACTGAAAGACTTCTTGAGAATAAGGCTTCATTTGGAGTTAAGTGAAGAAAAATCAAAGGTTGTTAATTTAAAGAAAAACTCATCAGAGTTTCTAGGCTTTTCAATAAAAGCTATAAGAAAGGGTAAGACCAGATTTGGTTATGTAGCAAAGTCTGATATGTCGAAAAAGGCTAAAGCAAATGCTTTCCAAAAGATAAAAGAAGCCATAAGGGTAATCAAGAGAAAGCCTTGTATTCAGACAGTTTGGAATTTTAATACCGTTGTGATGGGAATCCAAAACTATTACTCAGCTGCAACTCAAATTACAATTAATCTGAATGAGTTAAATCTCCATCTACGCAAGACGTTATACAATCAATTAAAGAATATTAGAACCGAGGCGAGGTTCCATGAGATGACTAAGACTTTACAGAAGAGGTACAAGGGATACGAGGCTAAACTGTATAAGATACAGAACATGGTTTTTGTCCCTATCCATGCACAACGATGGGGAAAGACACTATGTTTTTCACAAATAATTTGTAATTTTACAGTCGAAGGAAGAGCAAAAATTCATAATAGCCTAAAGGCTATCAATAAAAATACTCTTTCTCACATCATGAGAAACTACATTCCAAATAGATCTATTGAGTACAACGACAACAGAATCAGTAAGTTCATTGCCCAGTATGGCAAATGCGCCATTTTAGGTGAAGAATTAGGTATTAATGATTGGCATTGTCATCATATTAATCCGTTTAACATTTCAAAAGATGATAGTTATTCGAACTTAATAATTTTGAATAAGGCTATACATCAACTTATACATTTGAAAGACCAGGCAAAAATTAAAACGCTCTTAAAAGCTGTAAAGCTTTCGAATAAGCAAATAGTAAAAGTAAATAATTTACGACTGAAATGTAACAATGAAATAATCTAATAATGGAAGAAAAGCACTCGTCTGCTTAAGATATAGAAAGAATAAATTGGATTAGTTGGAACGCCGTATGCGATGAAAGTCGCACGTACGGTGTGAACAGGGGGAAAAGCTGGCGATAACTTCAAAAGCTTACCTATCTGTATCAATAAGAAAGCACAAAAGGAATGAGCATTTGCTGTAAAAATAGATTAGATTATTAATGTCTAATAAAAAGTAATGCAAAAAATGAGGCACATTAGAACAAAACTGTTAGTGATAAAAAGCTGATGAGTTTAAGTAAACAGAATTCTACATTATGTTCCCCCAAAATAGAAATACCCCTCAAATCTAATTAAGGGGCCTCTCGAAAATTAATTCAAAA
The DNA here is from genome assembly GCF_030348505.1 of Lysinibacillus sp. G4S2. Lineage (NCBI taxonomy): Bacteria > Bacillati > Bacillota > Bacilli > Caryophanales > Bacillaceae > Lysinibacillus > Lysinibacillus sp. G4S2. The sequence continues at coordinate 356,680 of NZ_JAUCFJ010000002.1, forward strand.
TAGGCTGCGGAACCATATCCTTTAGTTGAAGGAGCAAAAATTTGAACAAATCTCCATCCGTCAGATGCGTATTGGTGAATTATATTTTGATAATCTTCTTTTGGTTTACTACCCCAAGCATTTAGTTCCACTTTAACGAAATAGTACTCGTACATTATTATCACCTCGAAAATTAGTTGACTTAGTTACTATACGAAGAAAGTAGAAGATAGTTTCATAATTGTTGATGTAGTTTATTGAACAATCGGGAGCGATTGGAATAAGCTTCACTTTTCTTGTCCAACTAACGGGGTGCTTTACTGTAATAACGATCTTCAGCAATCGGGTGCTATTCCGAAGTAATGATAAAAGTCCAATTTCTTAGTTTTAATGTTGAGAAATTGGACTTTTTATATTTATTTATAGTGCAAAATAGCGCTTAAACTAGATATAAAATATCTCTCAAAGTGTCATTCTACATACCCAGCATGGCTACAAAACCCAAAATCGTTAGAAAGTAATTTAGTCGACCATTCTTTTTTTATAGATAAATCCTGCTACAATCCAAGTCACTAGTGACCATACGATAATAGTAGCTATTGGAACAATGATGTCCATTGTTGTGTATGTTCCTTCTAAAGCCTCTGCTAATAGTACCAATTGAGAACTTGGTAACCACTCTGCGACTTTTAAAACAGGGAAGGCCTCCGATAATCCTTGGAAAAGAGGACCGAATGGGAAAATAAAGATAACAGGTAGAATGATAATAGATCCTTCCATAATCGATTTGGCGAATAGTCCACATACTGTTCCCATTGCAATATAGAACACTGCTGAAAACACTAAAGCAATAGCTATGATGAAAAGATTAGCAGGTTCATAGCCAACAAACAAAATAGTTGTTGCTACAACTACTAATGTAAGGATAAAGACAAACAAGCTTTTACCAATTAAAATATCTCCAAGTGAAGCAGGGGATAGCATTAGACCACGAAGCGTATTTTTTTCTTTTTCCTCTGCAATTAAACAGCATTGTACATAGGCAGTCACAATAGAAAACACCATATTTATCGGTAGGAAATACATGCTGATAGTATTGGCACCTGTTTGATTGTATAGAATAGCCATAATAAGTGGCATTAATGCCATTAAGGATACCGCATAGTTACGTGAAAATTCCTTATAATCTTTCATGAAAATAGCTTGAATACGTGTCATTGAAATGTTCATACTAAATCACTCCCTGTTATTTGCATAAAAATATTACCTAGTGTTGGCTCGTTTGTATAAATGCGAGAAACTTCGTTAGATTGCATCCAATGAAACAGTTTCTGTGCATCCTGTTCTCCATTTTGAATGATTTCACTAGCCCCATTTTTTAATTCAACTGTAATGGAATCATCACCGAATTCCTTTTTCAACTGTTTCGGGGAACCAATTGCCCGAATTTTCCCTTTATGTAAGAAGGCTACACGATCACAAAGTATTTCTGCTTCACTCATATCATGTGTTGTTAAAAATATTGTCGTACCCATTTCATTTAACCTACGCAAGCCGTTATAAATATGCTGTGTATTAACAGGGTCGAGTGCAGAAGTTGGTTCATCTAAAAATAATAGTTCTGGTTTATGCATGATGGCACGTGCAAGCGTAACACGTTGGATCATCCCTTTAGAAAGCTGACTAATCTTCTTTTTACGCTCGCTATATAAGTTAACAAAATCCAAGGCCTCTTTAACAGCTGAATTAGGTAATTGATATAAATTACTATATAGTAATAAATTCTCTTCGATTGAAAGTCGTGTGTACAGACCGCTATTATCCGTTAAAATACCAAAGCGTTTACGATTTTTACTTTGCTTCATCTCATCTGCTGGGCGACCAAACAATAAAACATCGCCAGCAGTTTTTTCAGTTTGTGCTGTTAATATTTTAATAGTAGTAGTTTTTCCGGAGCCACTAGGACCAAGAAAGCCGAATATTTCTCCTTTTTGAATAGTAAATGAAACATCCTGTAATGCTACTTCCTTATTAAATGTTTTCTTCAAATGCTGAACATCGATTACTGCGTTCATTTGAAAACCTCCCTGTGTTGTTGTTGATATCTACACTATAAGGGACAATGGAGAGCTCAACATTAAATTACAGGTGAAAGGCAGTAAAATGCCCTTTAGTGGAGAAATATTTCAGCTGACAGGAGTCGTTTATTTCCTGGGAAATCTCCTAAATTCCGAGTATTTCCTTTAAATCTGCAAGCTTATTTTTCGACAATGGTACTACAGCCTTTTCATTACTATTTAAGGCTAGGCTGTAGCTATTGCGAGTCCACGTAATGATTTCCCGAACCTTTTGCAAGTTTACGATATAAGAGCGATGACTTCTAAAAAAGCCAAATGGTGTCAATTTTTGCTCAAGCTCATTCAGTGATAATGTACATGGATAGGTTTCCCCTGCAACATACACTGAAACGACCCCTTCAACACTTTCGATATAATCAATCTCAGGGGGATTAAATAAAATGATTTTGTCATTTTTCTTCGTAGGAATTTTATCAAGTCGAATGGGTGCATTTTCAAGTGTAGGAGAAGCTGGTTCTGTCTCATCCTCTTTAACATCTAATCCATGTAAGCCCATTGTATCCAGTCTATGTATTGCTGTACTCGAAATAATTAAATCCTCAAGATTATTAGACAGTAAAATAACTGTTTTATCCTGTTTTTGAAGGGCACCCAATAACTGAATGACTTTTTGCTTGGAAAACTCATCAAGATTTTGAAATGGCTCTTCTAAAACTTGTATTTGTGCTGAACTGAGATATGTATGAATTAATTTTAAACGTTGCTTTTCTCCGTTTGAAAGCTTGCTGATCTTGATTTTTTTTTGCTCCGTTAAAGCGGTTAATTGCAATAAATCCTCCATTTTTTCAGAAGTAGCATCGAAGAGCTTTAAGCAAAATTGGATATATTCTCGAACCGTAAGTCGCTCATACAACGCACTTTCGCGAAGATATGTATACGTATTGCTTTGTTTCATAAACCATTGCATTAATGTATTGATTTTAGATACATCTGTATAAATGCCGATAATAATTCCTGTCTGCAAGGAGAGGTGAAAGCTTGGATATATGACATTGCCTCCTTCAATATAAGGTTCAATAATCATGTTTTCATTTTGATCCATTACTTTGTCCTCCTTGATTTTGTTCGATTTGAAAAAATTGTAAAATATCGGTTTGTGCATGTAAATAACTTTCATGACAATAGTTCGAATTATAGTAGTCCATAAAACCATGCTGACCTTTATATTGTTTCGTGTGAACAGCTGGTAATGTATCGAGTGCTTCCTTTAATTCATGGACATTAAAGCTTTTCTCATGACTTGGTAAAATGACAAGCGTCGGACAAGTTGGGATTATATCAAGATACTGGCGAATACGTGAACCATAAACGCAAACGATTCCTTGTAATGGGAGGGTTGATAGTCGCCAAGCTAATGTTGCACCTACACTAAATCCAATTAATAGCACTTCATTATACTGTGTCCTAGCTTCCAATAGTTTTTCGCTTAGTTTTTTGAGTGGCGCATCAAAGCCAACTTCATTTATGAAAAACTTATAGGATTCCTGTTCTTGTTCATATGTAAATACTGTATTTTCTGAATATAAAGAAATGCACTCAACAGTAGTGCTAGCGTTACTGTATGTTTCAGCTTGCTTTTTTATAAAATCGTTTACACCGTATATTTCATGTAAAATAAATATTTTCCTCTTCATATAGGCCTCACTTTCTTTTTTCCAATAGTGTACCAAAAAGTAATCATATCGTATATTTTACAAATGCTTAGGGTTAATTTCATTATTTTGGTAATTATTTCAAAAGTAGCACAAAAGTAAAAAATCCGCGCAGACTTATGTGGCTCTTGATTTGACCACAGAAAGCGAGGCGGATTTTTCTGTTGATATAAGCCTTTATTTCATTGCTTTAGACATAAAACCCTTCATTTCCATACTAAGCGTAGTAAGCTCATCAATAATTTCACTAAAGTCCTGAACAAGTTGTGCCTGTTCATTTGTGGCACCATTTATTTGAGTCATGTTTTGCTTTAAATTTTCAAGATTATAATTGATGCTTCGAAGCGAGGATTCAATGTTATCAGTAGCAGAAGTTGTTTCAGTAGAAAGCTTGCGAACTTCTTGTGCGACTATATTAAATCCGGCACCATGCTGACCTGCTCGTGCTGCCTCAATCGATGCATTTAATCCGAGTAAATTGGTTTGACGAGAAATATTTTTTATTAAATCGGTAATACCATTTGTTTTTTCAGCATCCTCTAAAGCAAATTGTGTTTGCTTATTAATTTCCTCGCTAGTTGCAGCTAGCTCCTCCGAATGAGAGGCAATTGTATGTACTTTATCCTGTAGGTTTTGGATAATGTCATTCATAGTAAGAATATATTTCTCCATTTGTAGAGAATGGTCAATAGGTATTCCAAAGGCTAGCGCGCCTACGATTTGCCCATTTTCACGAACGGGGAAAGAAAATGCGTTAAAAACCACACCATAATATTCTTTTGGTACAGGCTCATCAGTGCTTTTTCCTTTAAGTGGAAGATGTAAAATAGCATCATCTGGGTGAAGTTTTTGTCCGATTTTATAACCAGAATCTATCCGTTTCCCAGGTAAATAAGCAATAATACGCTCACTCTCTTTATCTACTAATCCAATCATGGACTCGCCCTTCATAGCTAAATGAATGTAAGGCAGTGACATTGTTAATGCTTCAAGAATTTTCATAGTAACCTCCTCGGTATATGTGCGCCCTATTAAATTGGGCATAATCCCGTTCTTCTAAAAAAACGTAATTTTTTGGAAAGTAATACTTCTTTAATTGTATGAAAAAAGGAAGTGAATAAAAAGACTATCTTAATACCATTATCCTTTTAAATTGTCCGAAATTAAGGTTCTAACTTTTTAATTTACTTAAAAAGCTAGATTTGCAAAGTAACGAATATTGCAGACGCGGTAATCATGGAGTATGTGCAATAGAACTTTGAAGAAAATAATACGGTATTAGATAGTGTTAATAAATAAGGTATATGGCATCGGCTTTTACTTAGGCCTGCAGATGTTTTTTGAGCGAAAGCGAAGCGTCAGCAACAATGTTTTATCTGAGCGAAAGCGAAGCGTCAGCAACAAAAGCGGCTCATCGGACTCCCCTAGGAAAGCGCCCGAAAATCAACTACTCGCTTTACCGGAGTAAACTTTAATTTTTCTTTCGCAAAACCATAACATAGCTTTCTCTTTTTTGGACAACCTAAACTAGAAATAATGGCATGAGGTGATGATCATGAAAATAGAAAGGTCGTCCGAATGGGAAGAAGGCTTTATAAAAAAACTTGATCATCTTGAAAAATGGGATAGTTGGACATTGTACAAGATGAATTATGACATTGTGAAAATGAAGTTAATTACTGATTTCACAGGTTTACAGGCAACAAAGTATTTACCAAATTTAAAGCCGCTGACACATCAGCTAGAAGCAGCAGAAACAGTGATTGAACGGATGAATGGAAAAGCGATTTTAGCTGATGAGGTAGGTCTTGGTAAAACAATTGAAGCCGGTTTAATTTTAAAGGAATATCTGATCAGAGGACTTGTCAAAAGAGCATTAATATTAGCCCCAGCATCTCTTATTAATCAGTGGATTGAAGAATTAAATACTAAATTTCATATTCCGGCAATAGCTTATAAAAAAAATGTTCCGATAGAGCGCTACGATGTCCTTATTATGAGTATGGATACTGCCAAAAAGAGTCCGCATAAAGAGCGTATTTATGAGCAGGATTACGACATGATTATTATTGATGAGGCGCATAAGCTAAAAAATCATAAAACTCAAATTTATGAATTCGTACAAGGTTTAAAGAAGAAGTTTTGTTTATTATTAACGGCAACACCGATTCAAAACGATGTCTTTGAATTATTTTATCTTATTTCCTTGCTTAAGCCTGGCCATCTGGGCAATTATGATACATTTCAATCTGCATTTTCGGCAAGTAAGCATGATTTAGAGCATGATGATTATTTAAAGGAATTAGTGAATCAGGTGATGGTGAGGAATAGGAGAGAGGACACGGGTATTGAATGGACAAATCGCCGCGTTAAAATTGTTCCGATCAAATTTACGAAGGAAGAAGAGGAAGTTTATGAATTGCTCGGAACGCTTCAAAATACGGGTTCTTTCTCATTGATTACATTACGGAAGGAAATGTGTAGTAGCAAAGAAGCGACAGCTTTAACATTATCTAAAATGCTTGAAGAAGATAGTGCACAATCACAAGAAGTGGAAGCTATACTAGCAAAATTAATGGCTTTAGAAGTGAATTCAAAGGCGGAAAAAACACTTGAAATAATCGAACAGGCAGAAGATAAAGTAATTATTTTTACAGAGTATAGAGCTACTCAAATTTATTTGCAATGGTATTTACATTCTAAAGGTATAACGAGCGTCCTGTTTAACGGTAAATTTAATAAAAACAAACGTGATTATATGAAGCATCTATTTAAGGAAAAGGCACAGGTTCTTATCGCAACAGAGGCAGGTGGCGAGGGGATTAACCTTCAATTCTGTCATCATGTCATTAACTACGATTTGCCTTGGAACCCTATGAAGCTAGAGCAGCGGATTGGTCGTGTACATCGTTTAGGGCAAGAGCATGATGTTCATATATACAATCTGGCTATTGCAAATACTATTGAAGAGAATATATTAGCATTACTTCATACGAAAATTGATGTTTTTGAAAAGGTAGTAGGGGACTTAGATGCGATTCTATCTAACTTTAAAGAATCTGTTTAGTGTAAGGGAGAAGGACTATGTATCCACAGCAAGTTCATAGTTATTTACGACAATTTTTCACAGAAAATGATTGCGACATTTTAGGGGAAGACCAACATTATCTTACCGTGCAATTAACGGTTGATATCGATAAAAAAATAATGAATCGACCATTTTATTGGCAATACGTAGAAGCTACAAATAGTGAGCCAAATCCGGCCCAAGTAACATTCATTACAAATCAAACAGCATCAGCTGGTAGTCTTTATGGCGAGGCTATTCATTTTGGTTCTCCAAGAATGAACCAGCTTTTTCAAGCAACAAGGGAGCTAGGAGCTTATGTTCAAATGTATGAGAAGGTCGATACAGCAAGAGGGCAGGCTATTTTAACACCTTGGCTAGGGGTGAATTATAAAGTATCGTATTGCTGCGACCAAACGAAAGAAATGCTCTTTTCCTTTGGTATCAATCTATTAACAGGTCTCATTAAAGAGGACTTTCATGAAACCTTATGTGCAACCGAGCTAGATACTGTTCCAGCAGACAATGTTTTTCATGTGCAATACATTATTAAACCTATTAGGGCACTTCAAAGATTAGATGCAGCAATTGAAGCAATCATTGCTCAGGATGACCATTCGTGGGCTACTGAAGCAAAAAAGAGATGGCAACGTAATCAACGTGTATTAGATTATTTTTATGAGGATATCGATGACAAACCAGAATGCTATGACATTGAAAAGAAGGCTTTAGAGGAACAATATGATGCAATAATTAAAATAGAAATTATTAATGGTGGATTATTTTATCTATATTAAACAAGGAGCTGTCCAATAGTCGTGGACAGCTCCTTGCCATTTTAACTTCTTTCAGTGGGTGTGACGCTAATGCCGAGACATTATTGATTATTCTTCAAGAAGGCTTTGTAGTTGTGCCAATTTATTATCCCAAAATAAATCAAAGTATTGTAGCCAATCTTCAATTTCTTTTAGTTTTTCAGCATGTAATGTATATATTTTTTCTCGTCCCTTTTTCTGAGCAGAAACAAGCTCAGCCTGTTCTAAAATTTTTAAATGTTTAACGACAGCAGTTCGGCTTATAGAGAAATTCTCAGAAATAAGGGAGATGGGCTTATCACTTGTAGCAAGTAGCTGTAGGACATGACGTCTTGTCGGATCAGCGATTGCTTGAAAAACATCATATTTTACAGCAAGCGGTGTCATTGTGATTCTACAACATTTTTTAATTTTTGACCGATAAGCATTGTCCAGCCGCTATCCATTGTTGTACGAATAGCTTCAGCAGGCATGTTAGCTTTAGGAATGATATGCGAAGCTTCTTTCCAGCCACCATGAGTTAACGTAAATTCTGTTTGCTCACCAATTTCTTTCAGCTCAAAAGTGACAAACCATCCATCTGTATCCCATGCAAAACGAACAAAATGTGGAGCATCTACTTGTTCTACTCGACATGGTGAAGGGCCAAACGGTGATTGTATTGTAAATTCGTGACCTTCAATAGCCTTAAAATCGTTTGGCATAAGCCAAGAAGCAATCTTTTCAGCGTCCGTTACTGTTTCCCATACTTTTCCAATTGGTGCTTTTAGTGTAATTGTTTTAACAATGTTCTCTAGTTTTTCAGTCATTTAAATATAAACTCCTTTGCAAATATATAACCTTAAGGTGTTATGAGTATATAACACCTTAAGGTTGCATGTCAATTATATATACCTTAGAGTCTTTTTTGTTTAGCTATACATATGTTAATATTATTTTTATAATATTCTGACTAAATGGAGGGTTTAAAATGGTGAACATATCTGTTTTTTTAGTCATGTGTATTTTATTAATTATTTTACCTGGCCCTGATACGGCGATCGCCACAAAAAATACGCTTACAGTAAGCCGAAAGGGAGGCTTACAGACTTTACTCGGCTCATGCTGTGGATTATTAATTCATACTTTTGCGGCGGTTATTGGACTCTCCGCGATTATTGTAAAGTCAGCATATGTATTTGCCATTTTAAAATACGTCGGAGCGGTCTATTTATGTTATTTAGGTGTCAAAACATTATGGGCATTACGAGCAATCCGCACGCAATCTCCTGTTGTGCAAGACGAGACCCAAATTGATCACAAATATTCACAACAATCATGCTTTAAGCAAGGCTTCTTAACGAATGTTACAAACCCTAAAGTGGCAGTATTTTTTCTAACATTTTTACCACAGTTTGTAGATGCTAAGGGCGGTACATTTATGCCGTTTCTTATAATGGGGCTTATTTATACTACGTTAACAGGATTGTGGTTTGTATTTTATGTTTACTTGTTGGATAAAATTAGTGCATTTATGAAAAAGCCAACGACGAAAGCTGTAATCGAAGGATTGACAGGCGCAGTGTTAATTGGCTTTGGCATTAAGCTAGCATTTGAAAAAGCCCACTAAGGTTTTATTAAAGGTGGAGATATGATTTATATACCGTTAACATTTTGTAAGTGGTTTAAAAGCGGCTGGGACATAACTGGTCAAAACCTTAAAAGGCGTGAGAAATCAATTTAGAAACGTTGATTTCTCGCGCTTTTTTGGTATAAAATTTTTAAATTTTGACTTGAAAATATGCTTATGTCATAAGCGACGCAAATTATCAGTGCGGTCAGCTAGTGTTGCATGAAGGTAGATGTCGATATTTTTCGAAAGTTGGTTGATAAATTAAAAAAGTTGGTTGATAAATCGATAAAGTTGGTCGATAAACAAATGTTCTCGATAAATCTCAAAACTGTAGCTCATTATCTACTGTCCATGATTATTTCCAATAAAGAGTACCCTTAAATTTCTCTGGCTTTTTTACATAGCTTTCGATAATAAATCCACAGTCTGTGCAAATAATGTATTCAACAACTGAACCTAAGCCAGGCTTATTATCTGGGTACATAACCCCAGCTCCAGTATGCTTCCTTTCCCTAACTCCTTCCCACCACATTTTGGACATTCTATTACTTTCGTAGAATTCTTCAATTTGAAACCCTCCCCTTATATATATGTAAACCAACTATCTTCCTAATATATCCCATTATCTATTATTACGAATTATATGAATCAGTTCTATTTCATCGATATTTATGACCACCATAAGTTGTGGATGACATTAGTTAAAACGTATGCTATGTATATAAGTTGATTGGAGTGGAGGCTGGGCGACTCCTTGGGGATCAGCGTCACAGATGAGACCCTGGAGCGAGCCCCGCGAGTGAAGCGGCTCATCGGACGCCCCCAGGAAAGCGCCCAGCCGGAACGGAAATCAACTACATGTTTTGCTGATGAACCATGTTTATCCTTTCTCTATCCCGATAACGTCTTGTGCAAGTCACTCTTCTTCAACTGATGAAAGAGGAGGAGGGAAGAGTGGCGTGCCCCGTTCTAATTCAATATTTTTCATTGTCAATTCAGGCGTGTTGATTAGGAAAAAATAGGTTTATTATTGATCGATGAAAGGTTTTTTCTTGTTGCTAATTAGTGTCGAGCCCCAAAACAGAATCGCTAAAGCTACTTTCGTTCGTTTTATAGGAATATTTTGAAGATTTATCGAAACAAAATCGCTCTTTATCGAAACTATTTGAGCTTTTATCGAAACAAAATCTCATTTTATCGAAACTATTTGGGCATTTATCGAAAAACAAGCTCTTTCTATCAAAGAAATCAACCACATGTTATGATGAAGAGCTTGTAGTGTAGGGCTACTCGACGCTCGCTAGCAGGAAGCCTTGCTCTGTGCGAAAGCGAAGCGTCAGCAACAAATTGTTTTATCTGTGCGAAAGCGAAGCGACAGCGACAAAGCGAGTAGCCCTTAGCGGAAATCAGATCCTTCTAATTTAATTAGGGTGGATAAAAATGGTTAATCAACACACCTGTTGTCAATTCAACTACATTCAAAAGGGTAATAAAAACTTCACGGATATATATTCCGTGAAGCTTAAATACGCTATATTCAGCTAGATGAAAAGGAAGCCAATGCTTATAATAATGCCCGTAAAGATTAAAACGAATAAACAGAAGCCCATTATATCCCTAGCCTTTAAACCGGCGATTGCAAGGGCTGGTAGTGCCCAGAACGGCTGAATCATATTTGTCCAAGCGTCACCCCAAGCGATCGCCATGGCAGTTTTAGCATAGTCGGCACCTAGAGTTGTAGCGGCATCTAGCATAATAGGAGCTTGCACTGCCCATTGTCCACCGCCTGATGGTATAAAGAAGTTAACAAGTCCTGCTGAGAAAAAAGTGAACAAATAGAAGGTATGTTCATTGGAAATACTAACGAACCATTTTGAGAATACAGCAGCTAAACCAGAAGCGGTCATCATGCCCATAATCCCTGCATAAAACGGAAATTGAAAAACAATGCCTGTTGTTGTTTTAATGGCATCTTGTGCGGCTGCAAGGAAACGCTGCGGTGTCCCGTGGAAAATGATACCTAACACAATAAAAATTGTATTCACAACATTTAAATCAAGAACAAAGCCCTTCGTAACAAAATGATAGATTAAATAAGTAAGTCCGAGAATACCAATTAAAATCGTTAAAATATAACTGCGTTCAGAGCGACTGGCAAAGTTATTTTCAGGCTTAGGCAACTCTGTTTTTTCTTCCACTAATAAAGCAGGGTTCACCTCAACCGTATCTTCTTCCTTTGGCATCATCCAACGATTAAACAATGGTAAAGTTAAAAGTATAACAATGACTATGAATAAGTTATAAGTTGAAAAAATTGTAACATTGGTTGGTACGATGCCCATAATGTCAGCAAACTTATGACCTTCAGTCGCAATGGATAACGGAATTGAGCCAGCTAATCCACCATGCCAAATAACCATGCCTGAATAGGCGCTGGCGATTAATAAGCGATAATCAACCTTCTTTACATGTCGAGCAATTTCCTTTGCAAAGAGGGCACCAATGACAAGTCCGAATCCCCAGTTAATCCAGCAAGCTATTAGTGATACGAATGTAATAACCATAATAGCCATGCCTGGTGTTTTTATTTTACTTGCACTGGCCGATAATCCTTTTTTAAAGACAGGACTATTCGCTAAAATGTGACCTGCAGCTAAGACAATCACCATTTGCATTGTAAATTCTAATAAACTCCAAAAGCTACCTCCCCAATATGTCACCATGTCGAGTGGAGAAGAATCTGTTAATGTAACCCCTAAAAGTAATACTAATACTGTGAGTATAGTGACAAAAATATATGGATCAGGTAAATATTTTTCCATGATAGCATTTGAAATTCTTGTTAACGTTTTCATGTTAGAAATCCCCCTTCCTTTTCTGCCATCCCTTATTGCTAATTGTACAGAGAGAAATGAAATATTAAAGAGAAAGATAGAATTAAGAACGAAAAATGCGACGTAATGTAGAAATATTTTTAAAACTGTTATTCGTGAATGTTGCGTAATTAAATATTATCGGCATCAGGGAGAAACATTGCTGCTATTGTATTTGCCTTGGATATTTTCTAGAAGAAGGATTAGTAGAAAACGAGGAGAATGTATTATTAAACAAGGGTTTTGGAATATTTTTTATAACAAATTAGAATAAATAGGGGGTGTCTATATGGAGTTACGAGATTTAAAAGCATTTATGACTGTTGTTGAACATGGGAGTTTTACAAAGGCAGCTAGTGAATCCTTTGTGTCACAGCCTTCATTAAGCAAAAGCATTAAAAAGCTGGAGGATACTCTTCATGTGGAGTTATTAAACCGATCGACACGCAACGTAGAATTAACAGATGCAGGAAGTATTGTTTATAAACAAGGACAAAAAGTAATGCGTTCTGTACACGATTTACATAATTTACTGGATGATTTAATGAACATCAAGACAGGTTCTATTAAATTAGGGATTCCACCGTTAATTGGCACGCTATTCTTTCCTGAAATTGCTCGAAAGTTTCATCAGCAGTATCCAGAGGTACATTTAGAGCTCGTGGAACGTGGAGCTAAAATGATTGGAACGTTAGTAGAAAATGGCGATGTTGATATGGGGATTGTTGTTATACCTACAGATGAAAGGAAATTTTCTGTCCAATCATTTGTGGAAGACCAATTTTTTGTCTTTATTAATGAATCCCATCCATTAGCACAGCAAGAACATATTTTATTACAAGATTTACAAAATGAAACATTCATTATTTTTACAGAGGAATTCACATTGCATGATTATGTGATTAAATCATGTAAAAGCGTAGGATTTACACCAATAATCGGCTATAAAAGCTCGCAATGGGATTTAATAGTGGAGCTAGTATCCTCGAATTTAGGCGTGACACTTTTACCGTATTCAGTTGCCGCAAAGCTGACGAATAAAAATGTAAAAATAATTCCATTATTTAATTTTGACATGCCATGGCGTTTAGGTGTTATTACGAAGAAGAATACATATCAATCATTTGCATTAAGGCAGCTACTTACTACAATTCGTTCTGAAGAGGACGGCAAAAATTGAGTTATGCCATTTTGGAATAAATAGTATTCGAATTAATTCCTTTACTTATAAAATGATATTGAGGTAGAATTTTTCTTAATAAACGAGCAATTTTAGGGGGTTTCGATATGGGGAACGGGAAAGTGTGGAATTCGTTTGAGGAAGCCGTTGCAGATATTAAAGATGGGAATACGTTAGCGGTAGGGGGCTTCGGGCTATGTGGTATCCCTGAAAAATCAATTGCAGCGCTAGTACAAAAGGGAACAAAGGACTTAACAGTTGTCAGTAATAACTGTGGCGTGGATGATTGGGGTTTAGGGCTTTTATTAGCAAATAAACAAATAAAAAAAATGATTGCATCCTATGTAGGTGAAAATAAAATTTTTGAGCAGCAATTTTTAAGTGGGGAGCTTGAAGTAGAATTGACACCACAAGGTACTTTGGCTGAACGTATGCGAGCTGGCGGTGCTGGAATTCCTGGCTTTTATACGGCTACTGGGGTTGGAACGCCAATTGCTGAAGGGAAAGAAGTAAAGGTTTTTGATGGGAAGGAATATATTTTAGAAACAGGAATTGTCGCAGATTTTGCACTTGTTAAAGCATGGAAGGCAGACAAGCTAGGTAATTTAGTTTTCAGAAAAACATCACGTAACTTTAATCCACTAGCTGCAATGGCTGGGAAAATTACGATTGCAGAGGTGGAGGAAATTGTTGAAGTAGGAGAGCTAGATCCGGATCATATCCATACGCCAGGAGTGTTCGTGCAACGCGTTTTACTAGGCGAAAATTATGCGAAGCGTATTGAGCGTTTGACGGTGAAAAAGGGGGATGCGTGATGGTTGATACAAGACAAAGAATAGTAAACAGAGCGGTAAAAGAAATACAAAACGGCATGAACGTCAATTTAGGTATTGGTATCCCAACGCTAGTTGCCAATGCAATTCCGGCTGATTATGACGTCCTTTTACAATCAGAAAACGGACTTCTAGGCATTGGTCCATACCCAGCGGAAGGAGCGGTCGATCCTGATTTAATTAATGCAGGTAAAGAAACGGTAACAGTTGTACCGGGTGCTTCATTCTTTGATAGTGCCGAATCGTTTGCCATGATTCGCGGAGGCCATATCGACCTTGCTATTTTAGGTGGGATGGAAGTATCTGAAACGGGTGACCTTGCAAACTGGATGATTCCAGGGAAAATGGTGAAAGGTATGGGAGGCGCCATGGACCTTGTAGTTGGAGCGAAAAGAGTCATCGTTGTGATGGAGCATGTCAATAAAAACGGTGAGTCAAAAATTAAAAAACAATGCGAGCTACCGTTAACAGGCAAAGGCGTTGTACATCGATTAATTACAGACCTAGCTGTTTTTGACTTTACTGAGCAAGGTATGCAGCTAATAGAATTAGCAGAGGGTGTCACTTTAGAAGAAGTAAAAGAGAAGACAGCAGCTTCATTTAGTGTAGCCATAACAGAATAAATGCAAAGTAACCAGTTCTTTTGGCAGAGCTGGTTATTTTAATGATTGTTAGGAGTGTCAATCAATGAATATACACGAAATAAAGAACGATATCATAAAGCAATTTAAAGCGAGGTCTGCTAAAGAAAGACCATTCATTGTCGCCATTGATGGACTAGGTGGCGCAGGCAAGTCAACTATAGCTAACAAGCTTGCAGAAGAGCTAAAAATAATATGTGCTGTAGAACTAATTCATATAGATAATCACATCGTTGAAAGAAACAAACGCTATAATACTGGCTACGATGAATGGTACGAATATTATTACTTACAGTGGGATATCGACTTTATTAAACATCATGTCTTTTTACAATTACATAATTATAATTTAGAGCTCAAACTTCCATTTTATGACCAATCAACAGATGTCAGTTGTAATAAAAAAATTACATTAGCAGCAAACAGTATACTTATTGTTGAGGGAATCTTTCTTCTACGCAGTGAGTGGAGGAGCTTTTATGATTATAGTTTATATATAGAATGCCCTAAAACTGTTAGAGAGGAAAGGGTATTGCAGCGAGACGTGTATATTGGAGATTTTCGAACACGATTAAACAAGTATAGAAGAAGATATTGGCCAGCTGAGGAGTATTATTTAGAAAAAGAAGATCCATTAGCAGTTGCAGATAGAATTTGTGATTTTTTAAGGTGAAATTGGTGCTTCGCGGGTATTTGCGTGGCTAGCGCGGGTATTTGTCTCCAATTCGCGGGTATTTCAACCAATATCGCGGGTATTTTGCTTTTCTCCGCGGGTAATTTTATATTACTGCCATAGATTAGCATTTTTTCAGACCAAGGGCTGTTCTCTAGCTTTATTCTTCAATTATATAATTGAAAAAAAGGAGAAAAATAACTATGAGACAACAATGGTCGGATGAATTACAGGTGGCCCAAGTACGTATTGCTAGGCCAACTGATAAATTAAAGGAAATTGAAAAATTTTATTGTGAAGGCGTAGGGTTAGAAAAAGTTGGCTCTTTCACAGGGCATCGTGGCTACAATGGTATAATGATTGGTCTTCCAAATGCTAGCTATCATTTAGAATTTACAGAGCATATTGAGGGGAGCCCTTGCCCAGCGCCAACAAAGGATAATCTGCTTGTGCTATATATTCCAAAGTTTGTAACGATACAGCGTATTGCCGAACGCTTATTGCAAATGGGCTATCCCGAAGTAGAGCCAGAAAATCCATATTGGGAAGAAAAAGGTGTCACAATTGAAGATCCAGATGGTTGGCGTGTTGTATTAATGAACACTGAGGGTATTTAAATATTGTGAGAAGAGGTACGAGCTTTCATTTATTGTAGGCTCGTATTTTTATCTTCATTCATAGAAGATTCTTACCTCTTTTGATTCACTTTCATACATTATTAATACCCTATATGGTATATAATGAATGAAAGGCTTATAAGTTGGAGGTTCAAAGTATGGAAAGAATTAAAACAACTGAACAATGGAGAGATACTTTACAGCAATCTAAGCACAAGGCCTGTCTAGTGTTAAAATTCAGTATGACATGTTTTAGTAGCATCTCTGCGTTAAAAGAGTTGAAAGCGCTAGAAACAAATTTGCCTAAGTATTTAGTGATTGTGCAGAAGGATAGGGATGTTTCAAATATTATTGAGAACGATCTAAAGGTGAAGCATGAATCACCACAACTCTTAATTTTGAAAGATGGAAAAGGCGTCTGGCAAGCAACGCATTATAAAATAAAACAATCTCTTCTGTCTGAAGCAATTAGTATGTACGTTAAGTGAGCGGATAATAAAAAAGATACCCATTCTTTATACATAAAGGGGTATCTTTCTGTTGTATTTTTTTAATGGCCTAAAGCTTCATTTTGATGATAATGAGTAGCGATGGATTCAATATCTAGCTGGTTATAGTTTGCCCAATTAACTTTTCTAAAGTCTTCTTCACTAAAATAAATGTTTAATACCTCAGTCATACCTTTCTTTCCACCTGTTTCCGTTAACGGTGCGTACCAGGAAATAGATGGTGTTTTAACACTTTTTAGTTTGGACAGCTCAGCAAATATTTTTGTAGAGTCCTTCAGCATTTGACTTTTCAAACCTTTTCCAACATCTGTATCTTGAATGGAAATAGTTACAACCCCATTCTTTTCTTCAACAGTGAATTTATTTTTGACGATAGCTCCCACTATATCTTCAACGGAAGTATTTTTGTCGACGGCTACTTCTTTTGGAGCGGTATTTTTTCCACAAGCTGATAATAATAATGTGGCTAGTAAAAACAGATAAAATAACTTCTTCAATGTAATGACCTCCCTTGTTACTACCATATATGCGCAAAATGGAGGCGAATTATACAGGGTGGAAGATGGTTATTTGAAAGAAAGTTAGGAAACGCGTCATTTTATAAAACTTGGCAGTTATCTAGAAAAAATGCTTCATCAATTTTGTTTTATTCTTGTGGGATGGGATTAACCAAGGTCGCTGTCCCAAATGTGTGGACATTTACGTCAACATTGACTTCTAACTCTGGAAATATTGTTGACCAATCATCTTTAATAGTATCCCATGCTTGGTAATCTTCCCTATGAAGTACTTCTCCAAAGTTCAAAATATCAACTTGATAATCTTTTTTAATAGTATTAATGGTTTGTTCAATATTTCCTTTAATATAGGTTGCAGTTCTTTTATCAATCATTTTTAAAGTTTTTTCCTCTGATAAATCAATGTTACATTTTACTTCTGCAACATTTTGTTCAATATCAATTTTCACATTTATTTTTGGAATCCCATTTTCAAATTTTCCATGAATAGTTGTTTTAGATTTTCCTATTTCTGTTGTTATAGATCCTTTATTAGGACAGGAGGTATTTATGATTGTGCTTTTAATATTATCCATTAAAAAATTGTAATAGATACTTTCTGATTCAGTTAAAAAACCAATTAATTTATCCTTTTTGAATACTCCGAATCCAATGAAATGTAATACTGCTGACGTCTCAATTCTTTCAACATTATCTGGACCTTTACCTTTTTCTTTGTCTCCAACTAATTCTATCGCTGACAAAACAGTACTTTTGTGCTCGCCGCCCAATTCAGAAATTAAATCTTCAGTATCAATAAATTTTGTTGAACCCCAAGCATCTTGGGAAGCAAGAGTGGAATTTAGCATCTTTTTTGCTGGTAATTTTTCAATAGGTGTTAAGACACTTAAAATATCTTTAGCAGTAGAATTATATGCTACAACAAAGTTAAAATCGCTTCTAATTGCTTGGTCTCTAGCCATAAAATCTAGAGCTTCCGCAATTCCTTCAGATGCAAATTCTTCCCCAAAAACGACCAATTGCATGTGAGTGAAATAGGCTCTCCTTGGAGTAGTTGTAGTTAATTTCCTAACAGCTTCAAATAAGGATTTTCCAGTTGTATGATAGGTAGCAACTGGCGATTGACCACCAGAAGATTTACTGCCAGACATTTCACCAGCATTGACAATTTGAACAGAAATATAATATTCATCATTGATTTTATCTATACCTAAAGCAGAAACAATAGCTAGATCACTTAATTCACGCTTACTCCAACAACCACTTAGTAATAGCGTAAATATTACTAGAAAAATTACTATTAACGATTTTTTCATTTTAATATTCACCTCTTCAAGTAAACTATTAAGAGGATGAACAATTTTTTGAAGAAATATACTAAAAAATTAGATGATAAGAATATTCTAGAAAACTAGCGTAAAACCTTACAAAGGTTACAGTTGAACATTAGTTAAGACCAAGATAATCGTGTCTGGTCTTTTTTTTATGAATTTTTTTAGTTCATGTAGTACAGGGGAATTAATTGTTATCTCAGGCCTCTTCAACAAGAAGGAAGAATGGGTATTTTGATGAAGGGTGATTGTGAAATATTACGCTAAAACGAACGGAGTAGGTTTGTTTAACTTTTTTTAAAAACGACGGACATAATATATCGAAAACCTCACACAATAAATAAAGTTTTAACATGAAGAAAGTGATTACATATTTTTTTCTATTAACTATTGAATAACTAGTGAAAAAACTGTTATAGTGAGAATGTTTGTCTGACGTCTGACCACGAGATTGTCTTCTAGTTTAAAAATTATGGACTATTTTTCCAGTTTTGATATTAAAAATAAGAAGCGAAAAATGCGTCTTGAGGTCGAATGTCTAAAAATTATCATTATATTTATGGAGGAATTTATGAGATATTTAATATCCATTTGTGGATTACTACTTGTTTTTGGTTTAGCATTGTTAATGAGTAAAAACAAGAAAGAAATAAAATATAAAAATATAGTTATTATGTTAATTATCCAATTTCTATTGGCAATATTATTGCTAAATACAAAATTTGGTTATGTACTAATCAAAGGAATAACAAATGGTTTTAATCAATTATTGTCTTACGCAAATACTGGTATATCATTTGTTTTTGGAGGTTTAGCGAATAAAGGGGAATTTTCCTTCTTTCTAGGTGTATTATTACCAATTGTCTTTATATCTGCATTGATAGGGATCTTACAGCATTTTAAAATTCTGCCTTTCATCATGAAGGGAATAGGTTTACTATTAAGTAAAATAAGTGGTATGGGAAAATTGGAATCATATAATGCAGTTGCTTCTGCAATTGTAGGTCAATCTGAAGTATTCATTACTGTAAAAAAACAATTAGATAAGATCGCTCCACAGCGAATGTATACATTATGCGCATCGGCAATGTCGACTGTTTCTATGTCAGTTGTTGGAGCATATATGACGATGATTGAACCAAAATATGTTGTAACGGCGATTGTGTTGAATTTGTTTGGTGGATTTATTATTGTTTCAATCATTAATCCGTATACAGTTGAAGAAAGCGAAGATATCTTAAAGATTGAAGATGAGCATAAGCAAACTTTCTTCCAAATGCTTGGAGAATATATTATGGATGGATTTAAAGTAGCCGTTATTGTTGGAGCCATGCTTATCGGTTTCGTAGCATTAATGGATTTAATCAATTCACTATTTGATATGATTTTCGGTGTATCTTTCCAAGACATATTAGGTTATATTTTTGCACCAATCGCTTTCCTAATGGGTGTACCTTGGGCAGATGCTGTTACTGCTGGAGGAATCATGGCAACCAAATTAGTAACGAATGAATTTGTTGCAATGGCAAGCCTTGGAGAAGTAGCTAAGTCAATGAGTGCACATACACTAGGTATTATTTCTGTATTTCTTGTATCCTTTGCAAATTTTGCATCGATCGGTATTATTTCCGGAGCGGTAAAAGGTTTGAATGCAAGGCAAGGGGATGTAGTTGCTCGTTTTGGCTTAAAGTTGTTGTACGGAGCAACACTTGTTAGTATCTTAACGGCTACAATCGTTGGTATCGTTATTTAGTTTAGAAAAATCCAATATCGATTGTACTAAATTCCAAACGTTTGGGTTTATGCCTTCCACACATCTGTGGAGGGCTTTTATTATGCATTCAAATGGAAAAAAGGATTGGTGCATTGTCGCAAGCATCTCTTATGCAGTGGAGGGACCTGTGATCATATTAAATCAATCTCAGAAATTATGGGTGTTATTGTAAATCGTAATTTATTGTGAGTATCTGGTCTTTTTTTATGATGATTTAAATCAGGGGTATTTATAGATAAAGGATAATTATTTATTGTTTTACGATAAAAAAGTATTGACTAAGAATGTGTTATCGATTATTCTAACATTAGAAAGTTGAGAAGGCGGTGAGGTATGAAACAGAAGGAATTAGCAAAGTGGTTAAAAATAATTATCGTATTTTGTTGGTTATTTGGTTTGTTGTTCTGTATCTATGTTGGACCAGAAACAGGGAAGAATATATTGCTAGATTTTGATTCCTTAAAAGAGTTATATAAACCTTTTGTTGCTTTTATATGGATAACCGGCATCCCTTACTTTCTTGCTTTATGTATAGGTTGGAGTATCTGTTCAGATATTAATGTAGGTAACGATTTTACATTAAAAAATGCAAATAGGTTAAAGCGTATAAGTGTTTTAGCAATGACAGAAGGAGTTTTATATGTTATCGCACTGCTTTATGTATTTATTAGTGGGAACTACAATACTAATCTTTTAATGATTCTTTTGCTTATTCTATTTTTTGCAGTAGTTATTTCTGTATTTACTTCTTTGCTTTCTTATTTGATGGGTAAAGCAAGTGAACTTAAAGAGGATAATGAATTAACAGTTTGAGGTGTAACATGGTTATCATAGTTAATCTTGATGTGATGCTAGCGAAAAGGAAAATGAGTGTTACGGTATTATCGGAAAAACTGGGTATCACAATGGCAAACGTCTCGATTCTAAAAAATGGAAAAGTAAAAGCAGTCAAATTTTCAACATTAGAAAAAATATGTGAAGTATTAGACTGTCAACCAGGTGATATTTTGGAATATCAAAAAAATAATTAAACTAACTTTAATGGAGGAAGATATTATGAAAATGAAATATGTAATCGCATCGACACCAATTCTTTTAGGAGTAATCTGTTTTATTGCAAAGGCTATCATTGGAAGTAGTGTAGCTGCTGATGGCACTTTAGAAGAACCTTTCTTCTTAATTCCAATAGGCTTTTTATTATTCTTCTTAGGGATTGTGTCATTAGCTGGTGTAGCATTGATTTCAATGTTTAAGAAAACACAAATTTCAAACTAAAATATTTTAAAAGGCTACTAACCGTTTAAACAAATAACCAGGCGCTCATCGTGAGTACCTGGTTGTTTTTTCGTTCGTTTTATAGGAATACTTTGAGGATTTATCGAAACAAAATCTCATTTTATCGAAACTATTTGAGCTTTTATCGAAAAACAAGCACTTTCTATCAAGAAATCAACTACAAATTGTGGTGAAGAGTTTGTAGCGTAGGGCTACTCGACGCTCCCGTAGCGGAAATCATAGCCTTCTAATTTAATTAGGATGGAAAAAAATCAACACACCTGATAAAAGATATGTTTACGATAAATAAAGCTGATACATTGAAGTTTCTTCATCCAAAGATTTTGCAATGTCAAAAGCTTCTTGCTGAGTTTTGTTATTTTGAATAATTTCATACATAAATCGTATTAAAAACATTAGATTTGCATTGCCATCTATGTAATCATTTGGGGCGATATAAGAATGACAGCCACTTTTTAAAAATGCTGATGCTAATTGTTCAACACCTAATGTACAGCCAGCAGCGATAACTTTTATATCATTTAATTTTGAATAACGCATTACTTCCTCAGGACCAAAAAATTCTCCTCGGGGCTCGTCTCCTTCATAAGCATCTTCTCCTAGCTCATTCATACATAATCTACCTTCATCACCATGGAAATCTAGAATTAAATAATCAATCTTTTCGTCTCGATCTTCTCCTGATAACAAATCTATAAGGTCATTGGGTCTGCCTATCCAATGTACTGTAACTCTTGCTCCAAAGTACTCAAGGGTAGAACGTAAGGCATACGCTTCCATATCAGTATTTGGACCAACTGCTAAACTAACATATAATTCTGGTTTACTCATTCTAAAAACCCCTTTTATTATATTTCTATTTGTAAAAATACTAGCTCATCACCATAACGTGTGGTTGATTTCCGTTCCGGCTGGGCGCTTACTTGGGGGCATCCGATAATCCGGAATACGGGTTATATAACAGTATTTTACAATTGTAAATTATAATTGTTTGGAAATTATTTAACAAATAATCGTCCCCATAAATAAGAAACTTAAGAGACAAAAAATAGATAACCTTACTTAATCCGCTAGTACGTTTAGAGACGTACTTGTAAGTGCCAATAGAAAGGTAATAGGGTGTTTAAGTAATAAATCGAATAAATCATCATATATAAAAGAAACAGCTAATAGAGAATGTCCAGTTCGGTTTTATCCTATATTAACGGACCTAATGAGCGTGAAGTTGTACACAAATAAATAGTAGATCAAATATAGAAAATTGGCTGGAATGGTAGAGAGGGGAAATAAAATATGGAAGAACAAAAACAAATGACTATGTATGATATTTTAGAACAACCAATTAAAAAACCATCCACAGATGTTAATAAGATTGTTGATAAGAAATTAAAAGGCCCTCGTAAAAAGGGGTATATTGTGCGGAGATAGTATTGATATGAGTTAAGTTAGCAGCAATAAAAATAAAGCATACTTACACTTTGGAATGAAATTCATGCAGCTTTAGAGGGAAGTGATACTGATAATAATTAGGGGATTGTATTCACATACTGTTAATACAGAAATAGTTGGATTAATGCGCTACTATCGGTTAAGCTACCGGAGTTATGAAAAGAGATAAATGAAGAGTTGATGAAGTGTACTTGAAAATTAATCAAAGCATATATTTTGTCTAAGTGTGTTTTAATGCTTAACCTTGTTTGATACAGGTTTGTTTAATCTTGCGAACTCAAGCTAACGGAGCGTCATCCATACAGAAAAATATTGATAAACTAATTATTTAAACTTAATTATTTGGAGTGTCTTTATAAATAATTTGAATAACTGGGTTCTGCGATTTTTATAAATTTATTATCTTGTGTTAAATGTGTTTATTTGTTATGTTTAAGGTGGTGAGGGATTTATCTTTTAGGATTAATATTTTATCTATCGTATCGATTTTTAAAGGGAGTGTTGTATATGAATATTAATGCCGTTGTTGTGGAGAAATTAAATCAATGGAAAAATGAGAGCGGGATTACTAATCGTGAATTGGCAGAAATGCTAGGTGTTACAGACGCATTGGTTGGTCAATATTTAAACCGGAAAAAACAATTACCTAATACAAGATTTGAACAAGTAGCCCAAATAATAGGTGTCACTTTAGATGATTTATTAGCAGGAGAAGAACCATACAAAATACATTTACGCGGTAAAATATCTAACTTTTCAGGGCAACTTGGAATAGACAGAGTTATTTCTAAAATTGAGGAACAATACCTCTAATAATGAATAATTTAATTTAATCTAATTTTATATTTTTTCACGCGTGTTGATTATCTAATTTCTTCCAATAAAAATTATACAAAAAGAGAGATTCTCATGTAAAATGTTAGTTACTACACAAACAATTACGAAATGAGGAATCTCTCTTGAACAAGAATAACACGATTTTTACACTCATTCAAACCTTTCTTTCAGAGGAAGAATGGCAATCAATCTTAAGCGAATTCGGTTATGTAGAAACAGCACGAAAATGTACAGTTCCCACGCTCATTTCGTATTTAATTGGTGCTGCCACGAACGAGTGGAAAAGTTTACGCCACGCAGCGGATGTGGGTCCAAGTAACGGTCTTGTTTCGGTGAATCATTCATCGCTTTCTAAACATTTAAAGGCACTTGATTATGGCATCATCAAACGAATTTTTGAAGTGATTGTCGGGAAGCTCAACCGTGCAGCTCGTCGTAAATTGAAATTGCCGAAAAGATTATTAGCCGTTGATTCAACTACCATTACAGTAGGCAAAACAAGATTACCTTGGGCTGTCTATCACGGCGAACGTTCAGGAATCAAATTACATGTTAGTTTTACTAATGAAACTGCGATGCCCTTAAAAGTCGTAGAAACAACCGGTTTAAAACATGATGGTCCCATTGGCGAATTCCTTGAAGATAAAAGGTTTATCCTCGTTTGTGACCGTGCCTACTTTTCTATTGATAAAGTCGATCGCTACCTGAAAGAATATCAACATTTTGTGTTACGTTTAAAAGACAATGTGCAATTAAATCGCAAAAATCGCTCCAAGGTAGTCGTACCAACGATTCCAATGTGACAGCTGATTTTACTTGTACGCTTGGGACGCCACAAAAACAAACGAAAAAACGCCATCGTGTCGTTCAATTCATAGATCATGAAGATAAAGAAATACGTGTCGTGACAAGTTTAATGGATATCACCGCTGAAGAAATTGCCAACATGTATAAGTCACGTTGGGCGATTGAAAATTTTTTCCGTTGGATTAAACAAAACTTGAACGTACCTGTTCTATTCGGAACAACAAAAAATGCTGTATTCAATCAGCTATTCGTAGTCCTTATTGCCTATGTTTGTTTGAAATTTCTTCATACACAAGGGAATAAGAAAAATAATATCAAACCCTTATCATTCGTAGGTTTTACACGGATGTTTCTTTGTGCTGCCCTGCCAATAGAATGGCGAATCAGTGAAAGAAATCCTGGTGTTTCATTGGAACATAAATCATTCAACTACTGTATAATTTTGGTTAATCAACACGTGTGATATTTTTTATCGAAAGGGTGATAAGATGTCAGAAAAAATAAAATTCACTGATCTTCTAATGGAGTTTGGTGAACAATTAGCTGAAATTACAGCTAGGCGTATGTTAGAAAATAATTTCGGTTCATCCACTTTTATCGGAGCCTATATTGAGCAGTTTGTGAGAAATTTAGGTAAATCAGCAATTATCTATGAATATATGAATGATCCATTTTTATTTGGTGGAAAGTTCAATATTATAAAGATGGAAAAGAAGACAGTTATGTTTTTATTAATACATATCAATCGTATAGAGTTCAATACTTTACTTTAGCTCATGAATTATTTCATTTAACTCCTGAGCATGAGAAATTAATTAAAGCGTTTGATGCGAACAATTCTAACAATGATGAAAATCTAAAAAAGTCGTTGAACGTTCAGCGGATCGTTTTGCAGCGACTTTATTATTACCGGAAAACTTAGTTAAAGGTATTTGGGAAAACTCATTGATGAAGTGAAAGACCAAGAAAGAATTATCTATAACCTTGCAGACATGAGTTGTGCACCGTATGAAGCTGTTGTGAGAAGATTAGTTGAGTTAAACTTACATACATCAAGAAAGTTAGACAAATCATTTAAAGACAAAATCAAGAATTATAAAGATAGTGATTGGGAAAAAGAGCGCATTGATTTTATGGCTATCCCTAGTCCTCTTGATATTGCAATAATTGATAATGAAAAGCTGTATAAGCAAAGAATAGAAGACACCTACTCCTAATCCCTCAACTTCTGATGAAGAAGATCCGTTGAAGGAATTTTTATAGAATAGTACTGGTTATAATTGGAAGGTGGAGGGTGAAAATGAAGAAGGGATACGGCTTACGTAATACCAATAAAGTATTAGACGAAAATGTATTTTTAGTACTTACTACTCTAATGATTTTAGTTTTATACGATTATTGGACAAACTAGGTGGTATTATGTTCGTAGATGCTGCTGTTCTTGATGAATTGTTAGTAACCAATAAATTTCGACCGATTTTAACCGATTTATTTCAGCGGGGAATATTGATGTTATGCGATCCAGAAAATAAATATTCAGAAATTTCCGATAAAGTCGAATTGACAGATGAAGAACGAAGTATTTATCGTTTTGAACTAAGAAATATTAGGTCTGAATTCAACAAAATTGAAGCAGCTAAATCTAAAGCAAATCCTAATCGTCGGAAACCTAAAAATGATGGGGAAGCGCATCACTTGCTTTAGCTAGAGTTCTGCATTTACCCATTATCTGTACAGATGATACGAGCGTTCCGCATGTAATTAAACAGTTAGAATTGCAAATTGTAACTAATTCTGATAGTGAAGAAAATCTGAGTTTATTCGAACATATGGATTATATGATTTATGTGAAGAGTTAATTATAGGTGGGGTAGTCACAAAGACAGCGTTGAAAAAATCTATAAAAATGCAATAAAAGGCGACCGGAATGAAGAACATAAGTTGGGTAAATTCAACTCAATTCCAGAACCAGTAAACATAACGGACAAATGAAATACATATTAGAGGCTAGGACAAACCTCATTTTTCTGCAGCGAAATTGAGTAGAGCGCAACGCAGCGACAGAAATCTTTAATGAGCTGCAGTTTTGAGATTTGTCGAGAACTTTTGATTGTTTATCCAACTTTATCGATTTATCAACCAACTTTTTAATTTATCGACCAACTTTTGAAAAATATCGACATCTATCTTCATGCAACGCTTCGACCGCACTAATGATTTACGTCGCTTATGACAAAAACATATTTTTTACGCAAAATTTAAAAACTTAACATCAAAAAACGCGAGAAATCAACGTTTCTAAATTGAATTATCGTGCTTTTTAAGGTTTTGACCAGTTTTGTCCCACCCACTTTAAATTTTTCTTTAAATAATTGAACTGAGATTTTATTCAGAGGAAATAATTGGTGGAGTGCCCAATGAGAAGTAAACACCAGAATTACTTTGTTTTATGTTTTGAAACAATCTTTAAAAAACATCCTCTCTCATGCGATTTTAAAACACACGATATGCACACGACACGAAAATCACATAAAAAATCACCCTCCAATAATGAAGGGTGATTTGTTCAAAAGCCGTGTGGCTGTAAGATTAAAATTAAAAAAGCCGCGTATGCCGTAGTTATTATAGAAAGTTTTAAACCACCACTCCTCAAAGTGGGTGTTCGCAGAAGCTTTCCTGCTTATCCTCATGCACCTTGGTGTGAGGCCCGTCATTCCAACTCCAATAATAAAACTCCTTTTACAGCTTAAAGGTTAAAACTTAATATTGTACGAACAATGCAGCCTTTAAGGATATAATAAATGATGATAAACAAACTTGCAAGTAAGATGGTTTGCGTAAAAAGTCAATGGGCGAGAGTTCCAAATCATTTAAGACTGGAATGAAAATCCCCAAAATACTTGAAGCTGCTCATATATTATTCACAAATGAGAACGAAAAATACGAACAACCTTTGCTAAATAGGACGAATTATGTAAAGATAGGAGCATAAATAGGATTTACCTAGTAAAAAGTTAAGGGAGGAAGCTGAATTGGCAGCATATCCAAATTGTCCGAAATGTAATTCTGAATACACTTATGAGGATGGAACGAATTTTGTATGTCCAGAATGTGCGCATGAGTGGAGCGCAGATGCTACAGAGCAGGAGTCAGATACACTAATTGTAAAGCGATGCACATGGCAATCTACTTGCAGACGGTGATTCCGTAACAGTTATTAAGGACTTAAAGGTTAAAGGCAGTTCTTCAACATTAAAAATTGGGACAAAGGTGAAAAGCATTCGTCTCGTTGAAGGAGATCACAATATTGACTGTAAAATCGATGGCTTTGGTGCAATGAAATTAAAGTCAGAGTTCGTTAAAAAAGCATAATAATTATAAAAAGAGTCGAGGAAATGAAGAGCCCTAACTAAGGAAACGATGTTGGGATACTATTCAAAACCGACTCTTTTTTATTTTTCAGCCTACGCAACATAATAGCAAAAGCAGCGCCGATTAGTGCAAATATAGTATGTAAAATAGCGATGTAGCTAGCTCCAATCAACAGTGTCCCAATTTCCGTAAAGGAATAGTTAGTGACGTAGAGTGGATTATTAGTATTATGGATGATGGCCCATACGAAAACAGGTACAAAGCTAATAGCAAAAACAATCCAAATGTTTTTGTAAAAGAAGTAAGTAAGACAGCCAAAAATTGCGTATGATACAACAAAGCTTTTATGATTGCCTAGTAAGGATGAGTTAATGGCAAACATAAAGGACAGTACGATAAAAACAAGATGGAAAAATGTTACCGTTCTTTTCATCGGTAAATGATGCTCGCGTGATTGCTCTGAAGTAGCGAGCTGATGACAATGCTCACAATTAGCTAAATGTTGTTCGATATATTCTACAGTATGTGCTTGGAGCGTTTGATTTTTATACAAAGGTAATAAATCTTCTACAATTGAACAATCCTGTGCCAAAGGCTTCCTCCAATCGATCTCTTACCATTATACGACTTTTTTGAGAAAATAAAAAAGCCTTCCGTGAGTTAATTCGTCGGAAAACTTGTACATGCACCATATTAATTTGATGTTAATACTTCATTTGTCAAAGCTTGAATATCAATATGTGTTTTTTCCTTCACAGCATCCTTCAAAATCTCAGTACGGAAATAGTGAACCGAAGCTTCGAGGGGGATCTACTAAAAGTTTGGTAAGAGCTGTTTGATACATATAGACAAATTCCTTTGTCGGTGTTTCCGCGTTTTAATTCAGCAAAGGCTTCATAAAATTGGTCAAGCTTATCAGCAAATTCAAGTAGACGACCTTCTAATGTGCTGTCCTTGCCTTCTTTCATTCGCTCAAAGAAGATAGCTTGAAATTCTTGTGGAATCTCATTGATAATGAATTTTCCATCATTTTTTCTTCAACATGTGCAAGCATTTGTTTAAGCTCAGGGCTCGCATGCTTTACCGGAGTTTTAATATCGCCAATAAACACTTCTGCAAAGTCGTGATTGATGGTTTTTTCATATAACGATTTCCAATTTACCGTAGCTCCATTCATTTCCTCAAGTGTAGCGAAGAACATGGCGTACTGTGATACCTTCCAAGAGTGAGCAGCCACATTATGCTCTTCAAATTTGAAGCGTCCAGGGCAAACGAATAATACGCTCTAGGTCATTAAGGCTTGTAAAAATTGATGAATTCCTATAAAAATCACTCCTTTCGTTCTATATGCATGTTACTATAATCCATACCTCTTTGTGCAGATTTCAAACAATTTAACAATGATTCAATTTGCGTTTACAAATGATTCACAATTGCCGATAAAGCACGCATATGTTGGGTGCTATAATGAGGGGGACTGACATCCGCTGGAGGCTTTAACTACTTTCAGCAAATGTCTTTTGTACCGAAAGCGTAGCGACAGGTGCAGGTGTTTAAACACCCACTGAAAAAGTTAAAAGGGAGTATGCACCAATGATTTCAATTTATACACTTCTTCTTTATATACATATTTTAAGTGCTATTCTTTCGATTGGGCCTTTGTTTGTAGTTTTACCAATTGTTAAGAAAATGCGTACAGCATCCCGCGTTGAGATGTCACCGTATATTGAGGCTTTTAAAGGAGCAATTACAATCGTCAAGCATTCGGGACATGTTCTTGTTGCATCGGGTATTTTATTAATGTGGCATGCAGGCTATCATTGAGTACCTCGTGATTGTTCTTACATTTCTTGTGTTGCTTGCCTCCATTGTTTTTTGGCAAGAGCGTTCAAACCGACTTTACGAACATTTAATACACCTGCCTATGACCAACAAAAATTTGCTTCATTACTACATCGAAAAGCATGGATGTACATTTTCTTATTGCTCATTATGTTATAGCTAATGGTAGCAAAGCCTGTACTTTGGTAAAGGATGAAAAATTCGCACCCTGAGAGGAGTGCGAATTTGTCATAGTGTTGAAAAATTCAAGGAGATCTTTGTGACTGTTGTGGCGGCTGGGCGACTCCTTGAGATCAAGCGTCACTAGATGAGACCTTGGAGCGCAAGCGGATGTTTTCAGTGCGAAAGCGGAGTGTTAACGTAGCGGCAGCAACAATTGTTTATCTGTGCGAAAGCGAAGCGACAGCAACAAATGTTTTATCTGTGCGAAAGCGAAGCGACAGCAACAATTGTTTTATCTGTGCGAAAGCGAAGCGACAGCAACAATTGTTTTATCTGTGCGAAAGCGAAGCGACAGCAACAATTGTTTTATCTGTGCGAAAGCGAAGCGACAGCAACAATTGTTTTATCTGTGCGAAAGCGAAGCGACAGCAACAATTGTTTTATCTGTGCGAAAGCGAAGCGACAGCAACAACAAAGCGGTTCATCGGACGTCCCCGGGAAGCTTTGCTCTGTCCGAAAGCGAAGCGACAGCAACAATTGTTTATCTGTGCGAAAGCAAAGCGTCAGCTACAAATGTTTTCTGTAGCGAAAGCGAAGCGACAGCAACAAATGTTTTATCTGCGCGAAAGCGAAGCGTCAGCTACAAAGCCCCCAGTCGAAACGGAAATTAACCCACGTAATGTGATTATTCTTCTTTATGCTTTTAATGCACCCTGATTTTTAAAAATCCATAAAATTCTTCGGTAACTTGAAATTAAAGAGCCATCACAAACTCATTTGAGAAGGTGATGGCTCTTTAATTTCGTTCAGTTAATTTTTGGAATGTGGAAGGTGATAGTTGTTCCTTCATTTAGTGTGCTATTAATTTGCAATCTCTGTCCATAAATCCTTTTAAGACGTAGATCTGTATTGCGTATACCTACGCCAGAGTTTGTTGAATAACTACCTGATTGTAGCTCATCTAATTTGCTTGGATCTATCCCAACGCCATCATCTATAACACTTATTGCTACATAATCTGGAAAATCCTTTATACGGATACAAACTGTTCCGCCTTCTTCCTGTTTTAAGACACCATGCTGAATCGAATTTTCTACAATAGTTTGTAAGGAGATAGGGGGAATTTCAATGTTTACAATGTCATCAATATCCCATTCGATGTTTAACAATTCCCCAAAGCGTTGCTGTTCAATATAGAGATATGATCGCACTAGCTCTAGTTCATCCTTAAGTGGTACTACTCGTTGTAGATTTCGCACATCAAAGCTTGCGTGTAGATATTCACCGAAATGATGCATTAAGTTAATCATTCGATCGGTATCAATCGTACTAAGTGATGCGATTGTATTTAATGTATTAAATAAAAAATGTGGCTGTATTTGAGCTTGAAGCCATGCTGTTTCCAAATATAGTTGTTGATTGATGCTATATTTCAAATCAATTAACGCTCTGCTTCTTACTTTTAGCTCTATAGAATTAATGGGCTTTGTAACATAATCATTTGCTCCACGAACCAAACCAGTATAAACATCCTCAGGATAATTACGTGCTGTTAGCAATAAGATAGGTAATTCAAGTAATGAGTAATGCTCTCGAATAATTTCAATTAATGCATAGCCAGAAATATAAGGTAGCATCGCATCGATAATGACTAAATCCCACTCATCTTGCTGTAATACTTCTAATACCTTTTCGCTGCTAGTAATAGTAGTAACAGCATATTCTGTTGTAGCGAATAAACTACGCATAATTGTTAAGTTTACAGAATCATCATCGACCATTAAAATTTTAAATTGTTTTTCCACTATGTTTGATAACGTATTTTCTTCAACAGGGGAAAATATGTCCTCTTGCTCAATGTAGGATTGCTCCTTACTTAGACTTTCCTCTGCTAATGGTAAGGTGAAATAGATATCCGATCCTTTGTTAGGAATGGAATGTATTTGTAAAGTTCCTCCGTGCAATTCAATGAGCTTCTTTGAAATTAATAACCCGATACCGATCTCATCGTAGTTGTCATTTCCTTGTTCGGAAGGGGAAAATAGACGACTTCGAATGTCATCGGCCATACCTAATCCGGTGTCACGAATATGGATTACAGCCAGATCATTTTCCGTATGTGCACTGATTTCTATAGCACAAGCACCTGTATATTTAATGGCAGTGTATAAAAAATTAAAAAGAATTTGGATCAATCGATTTTCATCGGCCATTACATTAGGAAATGTTCTAGAAATGGTAGATTTCATTTGAATTTGTTTTCCACTTGTTATAAAGCGTAACATGTCAAAAACACCATAAACTACACCTTGAATGCTTACGTTTTTTTTATTGAGATGTAAATACCCTTCCTTTAAACGAGTGAAATCAAGTATGTCATTTAATGTAAAGGACATGCTTCGCCCAATATCAATTAAAAGCTTTAGATTTTGTTTATCATCAACTGCGAGCTTATTGTTTGGATTATCATAAATGGTCTGTCCTAATGTAATCATTTTATTCATGGGATCCCATAGCTTTTGTGAACTATTGGATAAAAATTCATCCTTTAATGCATTGTCTTTTTGTAATGTAGCATTCAATTGATTAATTTGTTCTTTATTTTCAACAAAATGTTTAAACCAATAACTCGAAAAACCGAGCATGACAAATAAATAATCGAATGGATAAATTGGTATATCAAAAACATAAATGGATTTGACAAACCCCCATATAATTCCATTTGTTGAACCTAGAGCCGTCAGTGCAATAAAAGCAGAGCTCTTTTTTTGATTTTCAAGATACTCTCTTAAAGCAAGTGCTACTACAAATAAAAATGAAATGCCATAAAGTATAAAGAAAAGGAAATTTATCGTGTATAACCAATCAATTGGTAAAATGACCGTTAAGAATACGCCGAGGACATAGAAAGCAAGAATCCACTGAAAGCATTTAGCATTACGATATTTGACTAGTAAAACACGCATAAATTGAACAAAGAAAAAAGAAGCTCCGAGATAAATGATGGTAGATAATTTAAAAGACCATACATAATCAAGATGTAACCAAGCAAGTATGGAGCGATCGTATGAAATTATTTCATCTGCTAAAGGCAATAGAAAACCTACTGTGAAAAGTAATACAATTGGCTTTCGATAAATAAATAGGAACACAAGAATACTAAAAAGTGCGAACATTACAAGCATTACTGAAATGGTAGTAAGAGATATATCGGTAATTAATTCGTGATGTGCCATAGCTGATGCAGAGCTAAATAGTACTCTTTTAGTAATGATAGGACTTGCGGGTGTATCAAAGTTTGATACATGTAAAATTAAGTCGATTTCAGGTTGCTCATTCGTAAAATAAACAGTATAAGGAGCGGCTTGCCCTTTATGACTAGTTGAATCAGTAGCGACTTTTCCTGACTGACCAACCAGCTCCCCATTAATATATAATGTTGAAGCAGTAGACACTGCAGGAATCCGAATGGCATAAAGATTATCTTTAGGTGCATTATGATTGAGTAAAATTTTTAAATGGTATGTACCATATCGTTGTGTTGTTGCCTCAGAATTTCGCATGGGAATCTTTTGGATTGTCTGCTCGGATAATCGGGGATATTTGTTATTGTCCATGTTTAAGGGATCTATTAATAACCCGGGATAGTAGAGCCATTCACCATTTAAGTGAAGAATTTCTTTATCGGATAGCTGCTGATTACGAATATCAAATATACCTTCCTGAGCAATCGGTTGATTACTCGTAGGTAGAAAAAGTGCTAACCATAGTAAACGGAATGTAGTAAGAACTATAAAAATTATTAAAATGAAAAGTGAATGTCGTATTGTCGCTTTTTTTAACAGTGACATATGGACCTCCTGAATTTTAGAAAGTTACCATGCATGAAGAAAGAAAAAAGATAAAAAGGCATCGAGAGTGAACTGTCTCGATGCCTTTTGTGGAAGGCTTGAGTATGCTTTTCATTTGAATTTATTGTCATTTATACTTCCAATGATATCGCATTAAAAAGCTCAGTTGTTTCGTGCTCTGGTAAAATACCGAGATCAGCTACCAAGGTACTTTTAAAGGTATTGTAAACCTTTATTGCACTTGCTCGATTATCCACATCGATATAGTGTTTTATTAGCTGTTGGATGTTTCTATCGGAATATGGATTATGCTCGAGCGTTAAAAGTAATATATGCTCTCGTTTTTTTACATCATGTATTGCTGTATAATGCTCTACTAAATCATGAAGTAAAAGAGAAAATTGGTTGTTCATGAAATTTGCTTTGCTAGTAACCCAAGGATAATCTAACGTGGCCATATATTGACCCTGATAGTTTTGTATTAGTGCCTCAGCTTTCTCTATATCAAGCTTTCCGGTCTCCATTTTATTATTTAAAATATGCTCTAAAATATGGGCATCACATTGAAAATTCTCTAGTTGTAAAATATAGCAGCCATTTGCATACTGTATGACTTCTAAATAGCCTAATGTAGAAAGCGTAGTGCGCAGATAGGAGACTGTTGTATGTAACTGCACTCTTGCCTTTTTATAGTCCGTCTCTGCCCATAAAGCATCGATAACTGTATCACGAGGAACATGGCTATTAAGATTGGAAAAAAGAAAGGCAAATAATTCTTTTGTTTTAACCGTTCTCCAATGGATGGTTTTGTCATCGTGTAAGACAACGAATCCTCCGAAACATTGTATCGTTAGTGATTTATTTTTTATTAGTGTAGGAGTCGATTTTTCTTCTAGGTGGAGGAGTTCTTGGATTCTATTAATAGTTGTCTCTAGACGAGCTTTTGAAATAGGCTTTAATAAATAGTCAAGGGAGTTAATTTCAAATGCTTGGACAGCGTAGTCTCGATACGCAGTGACAAATACGATATGGATATTTTTGTTCCATTCTTTTAATACCCGCGCAATTTCTAAACCATTCATGCCGGGCATTTCAATATCTAAAAATGCTACTTGAAAATCCAAGCTTGGACCCTCTGCAAGCAAATCTTTTACATTTGTAAAGGATTTAATGACCTCTATTGAATTAAATTCCTTTAACTTTTTCTCCATGTTTACAAGAGCTAATGGCTCATCGTCCATTACTATCACTCTAATCAAAAAGGGCACCAACTTTCAAATATTATGAAGTGAAGAACTTAAAGTGAGATTGGTTAAATTGAAATATCAATAACTGACCCTTTATACGGATGTGTGGTCACTTGCTGCTATAACAGATCTTCTAAAAAGTCGACGGTAGCTGCTGTATTTAAATTGAGTGCACTTTACATAACACTCATTTATACAGTTTTTTGTAGCTCCATAAGCTGAGAAGACATTATTGTATTATTTTCCACCCTACATTCCCCTTTAACATATTATCGGTTAAAATTATTGATTTTCCAACGTATAAAAGTTGCATATAAAATATCAGTAGTTTTTCCGTAAAAATCTCTTACTTACTAAAAATATGATTGATATTGTATATTTTTCCGTTTTTATAGAAATAATTCGTAATATCAGGTCCATTGTCCTGAGTGATTAATTGCATTCTCTAGCATTGCTTGCATAAAAGAGCCCAACTCTAGTGTGCTAGCAGCAGATTGCAAAATTATAAAAAATGGAGGTATTACAAAATTATGAAGAAACAAGCATTAGCATTAGCTGTAACATTGACTTTAGGTATTAGTTTATTTGCAAGCCCGTCTTCCGCTGAGGACAAACTTAATGTTTTGCCAGACGACGTATTATGGGGAATCTCGAAGATTTACGATTTATCTGCAGGAGAATTTGAGCTATTAAATGAAATAGAACCGAAATGGTTTAATTTTGAAAAAAAATCAAATGAAGATGACACGAAAAATGAAAAAGCATCGAAAGACCAACATCACATTGTGCATGGGGATACATTATTTTCAATTGCCCGTGAAAATAAAGTGTCGGTGGATGAGCTGAAAGAATGGAATAACCTCTCATCTGATGTAATTTATGTAGGCGAATTGTTAGCTATTAAAGCATCGGCAGCACTGCCTAAAACTTCTGTAAGCAAAACTAAAAAGATAGCAACAACGTCAAATACAAAGCCAGCAACAACAACAAATACAAAACCAGCAACAAAATCAAATACCAAACAAGCAAGTGCTCCAGCGAATGCGTCAGGCAAAACGCTAACAATGCGGGCGACTGCCTATACAGCGTATTGTGAAGGGTGTTCGGGGATTACAGCGAATGGAACAGATATAAGATCTAATCCAAACTTAAAGGTAATTGCTGTAGATCCACGTGTTATTCCTCTTGGTACTAGGGTTTGGGTTGAAGGTTATGGCGAGGCAATCGCAGCAGATACTGGCGGAGCAATAAAAGGCAATAAAATTGATGTATTTATTCCTACTGAAGGACAAGCTCGTCAGTGGGGTGTTAAAACCGTAACTGTTAAAATTTTGAATTAATGTATGTAAAGGGATGCCTCGTTGAATTGGGCTCATCACCACACGTTATGATGATGAGCCTAAATTGGAGATATCCTTTTTATTTTGTTTCAATCGAAATGCCAATCTCTATAGCTCACAAGGTTGCAAAATTTACTGCTTTGCCAATGATTCACAAAATTCTAATCAAAATTGCATAAGTAGGAGGATTGTTGGCAAACATCAGAAATAGAGGAGGGATTTTTATGAAAAAAATGAGCTTACTAATTATTTTCTTATTAGTATTTGTCGGTGGTTGTAATTTCTTTGAGAAGAAGGAGCAAAAAGTAGCGGTTAACGCAAATTCAGCACCAACTGCAACTGCGAAAGTCATCGGTAAAAATAATGAAAGCTATGGAAATGCATATTTTCAGGAAGAGGATAATGGGGTAAGGGTGACACTCGCGCTATCTGGATTGCCTACCGGAACGCATGGCATTCATATTCATTCAGTTGGGAAGTGCGAGCCACCAAAGTTTGAATCAGCAGGCCCACATTTTAATCCGACACATAAAGAGCATGGGAAGGATAACCCGAAGGGCTATCATATGGGGGATCTTCCAAATCTAGAAGTTGGCGAAGATGGTAATGTAGATATGAACTTCTTAGCTGAAGGGTTAACATTAGATAAAAATGCTGCAAACTCATTGTTGGGTGGAGAAGGTACTTCATTAGTCATTCATGAGTCAGAGGACGATTATAAAACAGACCCTGCTGGTAATTCTGGTGAAAGAATTGCTTGTGGCGTAATTCAATAAAGAAAATGAATCGACTGTATCTGAAGTAAATCACTTTAGATACAGTATTTTTTGTTTAGTTAATAAAAATCGGCTCAGCGGACGCCCCTAGGAAGCTTTGCTCTGTGCGAAAGCGAAGCGTCAGCAACAAAATGTTTTATCTGTGCGAAAGCGAAGCGTCAGCAACAAAGCGCCAGCGCCCAGCCTGAACGGAAATCAATCACACGTTTGGTAAAGAGACATAAAAGAAAGTGAAAGATCATTTATTATAATTCGACATGCACTTTTTATACATTTGCTAACTGAATTTGTTTTGCTAGAAAAAGAATTTAATAGTCTGAAATAGATAAATTAAGATTGAAGGAGTAATTGTTGAAATTCAGAAATGATTGTCGTTTAAGGTAAATAGCATAATTATAAATGACTGAATTTACAATAAATAGATTGACATTATTATACTATATTTGATAATTTTAAGTAGATTATTATTTTTAACCAAGGGGGAAGGTTACTTTGAAGAAAAAACAATTTAGGCTATTAATGCTATTAAGTGCCTTTGCGCTATTGATTTTAGCTGCATGTGGGTCGGGTAGTGGAACAGGTTCTAAGGACGCGAGTAAGGGGGATTCGACATCATCTGATAAGCCCAAATTTTTAAACTTATTAACAGGTGGAACACAAGGTACTTACTATGCACTAGGTGGAACGTTTGCTGATTTAATTTCAAAAGAAACAGGCATTAAGACAACTGCTGAAGTTTCTCAAGCGTCTGCTGCTAACATGACTGCATTACAAGAAGGTAAAGGTGAAATTGCTTTTGTACAATCAGATATTGCTTATTACGCTACTGAAGGAACAAAGATGTTTGATGGTAAAAAAATCGATACGATTGCTGCTTTAGGTGCACTTTATCCAGAAACAGTACAATTAGTAACGACTGAAGCATCAGGCATTAAATCATACGCTGATTTAAAAGGGAAAAAGGTTTCTGTAGGTGCTCCGGGTTCTGGAACTTACGCAAATGCTGAACAATTACTTGAAATTCACGGTTTGAAAATAGATGATATCAAAGCCCAAAACCTTGATTTCGGTGAGTCTACTGACGGTCTGCAATCAGGTCAAATTGATGCAGCGTTTATTACTGCAGGTACGCCAACAGGTGCTGTTGAGGCTTTAAATGCAACAACTAAAGTAAATATCATCGGTATGGACGCTGGTAAAGCGGATGAGTTAATTGCTAAATACCCTTACTATGCAAAAGATACGGTAAAAAAAGGAACGTATGGTATCGCGAAAGATACTGAGACAGTTTCAGTACTTGCAATGCTAGCGGTGAAAAAAGATCTTCCAGAAGATGTTGTTTATTCAATGACGAAAGCTATTTATGATAACACAGATAAAATTTCACACCCTAAAGGGGAATTTATCAAAGCGGAGACAGGTTTACAGGGCATTAACATTGATGTTCACCCAGGTGCTCAAAAATACTTTGATGAAAAGAAATAACATAATATTCGGACTTCTATTTTAGGTTTTATCAAACTATAGCTTATGGCGAGTAAAAAGTTATTTTCTTAAATACGAAGAGGCTCGGATTGCGTAAAGCTTCGAGTCTCTTTTCGTCCTTTAAGTTGCGCGTGAAAGTAAATAGCTTTTTAAGTGGGGGAACAGATGTAGTGCGAAAGAGAACATTAATAATTGTTTTAGTTTTTTTATGTATTTGCTTTAGTATAGTCATTTTTCTTCCTCTTCAAAAGGTATTTGCATTTACGGAAACACGTATAAATGATCCGCTAGTGCATTATATACCACTAACATCTGAGGATACATTCGAAATTAGATACACGCACTCTATCCATAAGACGGATGTACTCGAACATTATAAATATGTAGATGGAACAAGTATTCAAATGTTAGGGATGGAGTATGAAAGTTTAGCAATCGGCATGCCAAGCTATGCAGAGAAAAATCAAACATTAACAGAACGAAATGGTAAATATTTTTTGCAGTTTGACAATGAAGTTATTGAAAATTTTACGATTTATATAGCCGATTTGGATTTAGATCTTGTATTAGAATACGAGGATTATGAATACGATTTAAAAAAAGATTTACAAAGGGGAAAATCCTATTTATTTGAGGTGAAGCGTTTATCGCTTTATGAACAATGGAAAGGAGTAAGGATGAAATGACAACTCAGCATAAATCAAACGACGAAGTAAAAAAAGAAGAATTTGAACAAATATCAGCTGAAGAGCAACAAGTAATACTTGAGAAATATGATATTGAATCCAATGTCCGAGCGATTTCGGGCATTATGAAACATGTCATTTTCTTTGGACTACTAGCATTTTCATTGTTCCAACTTTATACAGCCATTTTTGGTCAGTTTCCAGCGCAGATCCAGCGTACAATCCATTTAGGTTTTGGTTTGACCCTTATTTTCTTGCTATTCCCAGCTCGAAAAAAAGCGGCAAAGCATAAAATCGCATGGTTCGATTATATTTTAGCGGTATTATCTATTGTAGTAGGTTCGTATTGGACAGTAAATTATACAGAGCTAATTAACAGTAATGGTACCATTACACAAATGGATTTTATCGTTGGTTTAATAGCTATTGTATTGGTGCTGGAGGCAGCTCGTCGTGCAGTAGGTTTACCAATTACAATCATTGCTGTGTGTTTCTTAATATACGCATATTTCGGACCGTATTTCCCGGCATTTATGGCACACAGAGGGCAAGACTTCGAGAGTATTGTTAATCTCATGTATTTTACGACGGATGGTATCTTTGGAACGCCAATTAGTGTTTCGGCCACGTTTATTTTTGTGTTTTTACTTTTTGGGGCATTTCTTGTCAAAACAGGTGTTGGTCAATACTTTAATGATCTAGCTGTAGCTCTTGCGGGTAAATTAATTGGTGGTCCAGCGAAAGTAGCGGTATTTTCTAGTGCGCTTCAAGGTATGATTTCAGGAAGCTCCGTAGCAAATGTAGTAACATCTGGATCGTATACGATTCCGATGATGAAAAAGCTTGGGTACCGTAAAGAGTTCGCAGGTGCAGTTGAGGCGGCTGCTTCTACAGGTGGACAGTTAATGCCGCCGATTATGGGGGCCGCAGCGTTTTTAATGGTTGAGTTTATCGGGCGTGGAATAACGTATTGGGATATTGCGAAGGCGGCTGCGATACCTGCACTGCTCTATTTCACAGGTATTTGGATTATGACGCACTTCGAAGCAAAACGTGTAGGCTTAAGAGGCTTACGTGATGATCAAATGCCAAATCGTCGAGAAGTATTTAAGAAAATTTACCTTCTATTGCCGATTATCGCAATCATCGTTTTAATGTTAACAGGTACACCAGTAATGCATGCTGCACTATACGGTATTCTTATTTCTATTGGTGTTTCGATGTTTGATAAAGAAACGCGTTTAAAGCCAATGGATATTATTGATGGTTTAGTTGAAGGTGCACGCACAGCACTTGGTGTAGTAGCGGCAACGGCTTGTGCAGGTATTATCGTAGGGGTAGTTGTAAAAACAGGTTTAGGCCTAAGTTTAGCTAATAGCTTAGTAGAATTAGCGGGCGGTAGTATTATTTTAACGCTGATTTTTGTTATGATTGCCTCTTTAATTCTTGGGATGGGCGCTCCGACAACAGCGAACTACGTAATTACGTCAACAATTGCTGCTCCAGCAATTGTGGCATTATTATCGCCGAATACACCACAGGAATTAGTACCAGTTGTTGTCTTATTATCGGCACACTTCTTTGTGTTCTATTTCGGAATTATTGCTGATATAACACCGCCAGTGGCACTTGCTGCTTTTGCGGCTTCTGGAATATCTGGTGGAGACCCGATTAAAACGGGTGTAAACTCAGCGAAACTTGCTATTGCAGCGTTTATTATTCCATACATGATCGTATTTTCACCTGCATTGCTAATGATTGATACAACAATACCTGAAATTTTATGGGTAGTATTCACGGCCGTTACAGGAATGGTAGCTATAGGTGCAGGAGTAATAGGTTACTGGTACCGTAAAATGCTATGGATAGAACGTATTATTGCAATTGCTGCTGGCTTATTGCTTATTTACCCAGAAAAATTCTCGGATTGGGCAGGGTTAGCAATCTTTATTGTTATGTTTGTTATTCAATATGTAACACAGCATAAAGGTGACAGTGATGACAATCAAAATGGTAAAACGAGTGTTACGGCTTAAGCGAGAGGTAAAAAGGGCTTAGGTCCGTTATCATATTAAATAATAAGAATTTGCTCATTTTCTGAGTTAGTAAGTGCATGCTTTGTAGTGTCTACAAGGAATTTGCTTAACTTACAAGCTAAGGGAATCGAGTAGATTCTTTTTCTTTTGTAGCTGAAAAATGAAAGAGAATAAGAAGCACCTACATAACTTAGAGGTGAAAAAAATTCAATTAAACTGATTATCAAAATATGTTCAAAAACCGGAAAAAGTTGATTTGTATGTTTTTGTGAGAATTGTTAGTGTTGATAACTGTAATAAAAGTAATCCAATTAAAGGTAGCTAACCTTTATTATTTTCAATGCTTTGAAAGGAGATTTCTAAATGAAAAAAGCAAGTTTACTATTAATTGTTATACTTTTAGTCTTTTCTCAATTGTCATTGGGTAATCTATCTGTTTATGCGAGAAGTAATAGTGAAAGTAATAGCGATTCCATCACGAGTGATGATCTTATGACTCTGAATAATAGTGATGATGGCATAGTGCAACCGAATGATAATGATAATATTTCACTAAATAGCAACATAGAAGATAATGAACCCTCGATTACTATGGAGAATGAAAACACTTTATTAAACGATGATGAGATGGAAAGCACATCACTTAATAATAGTGTCAATGACTTTGTTACTAAAGATTTAGACAATGGTGTTGCCATTATAGGATGGACCGGAGATCAAAAGGACATAGAGATTCCTGATGAGATCAACGGTAAACGAGTTATAGAAATAGGGGACAAGGCATTTTACGCATTTGGAAACAATGAAAAAAAGCTCACAAGTGTAAACGTTCCATCAAGCGTGACAACAATAGGAGAATATGCATTTGCTTATAATCACTTAAAAAGTATAGAAATACCTTCAAGCGTGACAACAATAGGGAAATATGCATTTGCTCATAATCAATTAAAAAGTCTAAAAATACCTTCAAGTGTGACAAGGATAGATGAGTATGCATTTTATTGGAATCAATTAACAAGTGTAGAAATACCCTCAAGCATAACAACAATAGCAGGCGGTGTATTTAGTAATAATAAATTAACAAGTGTAGAAATACCCTCAAGCGTGACAATAATAAGAGACGCTGCGTTTAGTAATAATCAAATAAAAAGTGTAGAAATACCTTCGAGAATGACATATATAGGACAATTTGCATTTGCTTATAATGAATTAGATTTTGTAATTTTCCATGGAGCAGATGAACTCGAATGGCTTTTCCCAAATTCTTTTTACCTTCAACTTAAGGATAATGATTACGAAAAACCTTTTTTAGGGTGGTTTGAAGATGAAGATTATACAATAAGTTGGGATTGTGAAGGTTTTACAAAAAATGGGGGTTGCTCTATACCTAAACCAATGACTATTTACGCTAAGTGGAATATGATTGTCAAGTTCGATGCCAATGGAGGAAGCGAAGTTCCTTCTCAATCAGTAGAATCTGGCAAATTAGTAAAAACTCCAACCAATCCAGTGAAAGAAGGGTACACATTTGCAGGGTGGTATAAAGACAAAGAGCTGACAGAAGCATGGGATTTCAATCAAGATGTAGTGAAAGAAGATATCACGCTCTATGCTAAATGGAAGAAAGAAAGCTATACAGTCACGTTTGATTCCAATGGAGGAAGTAAAGTTCTATCCCAATCAGTAGGATCTGGTGAGTTAGTAAAGGCTCCTTCCACTCCGGTAAAAGAAGGGTACACATTTACAGGTTGGTATAAAGACAAAGGACTGACAGATACATGGGATTTCAATCAAGATGTAGTGGGAAAAGATATCACGCTATATGCCAAGTGGTCGAAAGAAAGCTACATCGTTACGTTTGATGCTAATGGAGGAAGTGAAGTTTCATCGCAAACTGTTGGCTATAATGAACTAGTGAAAGCACCGGTTGTTCCAACGAAGGCAGGCTATACATTTAACGGCTGGCACAAAGATAAAGAATTAACAGTAGCATGGGATTTTGCGAAAGGCGTAGTGACCCAAAACGTGACATTGTATGCGAAATGGACAAAGGATAATACGTCGGGCGGTGGCTCAGGTGGTTCAGGAGGATCTTATCTAAATATCGTCACTTTTGACTCCAATGGTGGCAGTAAAGTGCCGTCACAAACGGTTGGCTTCAACGACCTAGTGAAAGCACCATCCACTCCAGTGAAAGAAGGCTATCAATTTGTTGGCTGGTATAAGGATGCAGCGCTTAACAATGCAT
Organism: Lysinibacillus sp. G4S2; assembly: GCF_030348505.1. Lineage (NCBI taxonomy): Bacteria > Bacillati > Bacillota > Bacilli > Caryophanales > Bacillaceae > Lysinibacillus > Lysinibacillus sp. G4S2. The sequence goes on from NZ_JAUCFJ010000002.1 coordinate 400,326, forward strand.
GGGACTTTGCGAAAGATAAAGTAACAGCAGACATAACGTTGTATTCGAAGTGGACAAAGGACTATATTGTTACTTTTGATTCAAATGGGGGTAGTAAAATCCCTTCACAAACAGTGGCATATAAAGCTTTAGTGAAAGCCCCTTCTAATCCAAAGAAGGAAGGTTACTTGTTTATCGGCTGGTATAAAAATAAAGAATTCACAAAAGCATGGGATTTTGCAAAAGATGTCGTTGCAGAAGACCTAACATTATATGCTCGATGGATGAAGGAGAGTAATGGCTGTGACATTACTTTCAAGGATATTGATCATAACTGGGCACAAGATATGATTAAAGAAGTTGCCAAGCGATGCATTATTATAGGTTATCCAGATGGCACTTTCCGACCAAATGATATGACGCAACGTCAACACGTAGTACTTATGATTGACCGTGCATTACAACCAATACCAATTCGAGAGTCTGTCTCCTTTTCGGATGTCCCTAAAAGCCATCCCTATTATGAACAAATCACACGACTACAACGAGCAGGAATTGTGGATGGTTCAAACGAGACATTTCGTCCAAACGCTTATATCACACGTGCCCAAATGGCAAAAATGATGGTGCTTGCATTTGGCTTAACGCCAACAGGAAATAGTACGTTTAAGGATGTCGATCCATCGCATTGGGCGAGTGGATATATTGCCGCTCTAGCAGACCATAACATTGCGTTAGGTGATGAAGATGGTAATTTCCGACCGAATGAAAATTTGACGCGTGCACAATTTACGACGTTTATGTACCGAGCGCTTAATTTATAAGTCTTACCGTAAAGGGGGATGTATCGTAATTTGATACATCTCTTTTTCTCATGAAATTTTAATCTAAAATATAGATTGGTTTTATACTTTTTATGCATAATGAGCATCGTTTATTGCTTTTTTAACAAAGGTCATTGTATAATTCTTTTATCAGAAAATTCAATTAAATAAAGGGGTGATTAAATGGAAAAGTTGTTAAACTCAAAGTTTGAAACGTATTTAATGGATCAGGAACTGGAGCTTAGTATGGAAGAGGGAAAATGTGAGGAGCAAATAACAATGGTTCATTATGAAGAATATCCTGAAGGTTTTTTTACAAGTTTATAACATTTATTTGATGGGCTGTGCTAAAGGTAGAAAATACTTTTGACACAGTCCTTTGTTTATTTACATAAAAGTTGGGAGTAGTATTTGTATCCGTTGGCCCAGCGACTCAAGATGAATGCTTTGAAGATTTATCGGAACAAAATCTCGTTTTATCGGAATATTTTCTCGTTTTATCGGAACAATTTTAGCTTTTATCGGAATAAAAATCAACCCACACGCTATGGTCATTGCCCTCTTTTTTTTATGAAATAGTTTCCTGTATAATGGGAAACAAAAATGAGTATAGAGGTGTAGTTATGTCTAATGCGGTAACGTTAGAGGGAACAATTTATCAATGGTTTGAACATTTTCATAAATACCCAGAGGTTAGCTGGAAGGAGTTTGAAACTACTAAAAAGATTGCATCGATATTAGACGAGTTAAACGTATCTTATCGTTTATTAGGTGATGTTCCGGGATTAATTGCTGAAATTGGTACAGGTGATGAAATTGTTGCTGTACGTGCAGATATAGATGCTTTATGGCAGGAAGTAGATGGGAAATGGCAAGCTAATCATTCATGCGGGCATGATGCCAATATTACGATGGTACTAGGGGCTTTATTACAGTTGAAGGATCGACCGCTGCAACATCGTGTTCGTTTTATTTTCCAACCTGCAGAAGAACTTGGAAATGGTGCTTGTGCAGCCTTTGAGCGTGGAGCTGTTGATGGCGTATCGCATTTATTTGGTGTTCATTTAAGACCGATTGAAGAGCTACCACTTGGCAAGGTATCGCCTGCTATTCATCATGGTGCAGCCTATTTTTTAGAAGGAACGATTAGAGGTACTGATGCCCATGGTGCTAGGCCTCATCAGGGGAAAAATGCAATTGATGTTATTATGGCGGTGCAACAAATGCTGCACAGTATTCATTTATCACCATTTGAACCGCATTCGGCAAAGTTAACGAAAATTGTTGCAGATGGTGGTAGTACAAATATTATTCCGGGTACTGCGAGCTTTTCGATGGATATTCGTGCGCAACACAATGATCAATTAGAACTACTCCGTAGCCGTATTGGATGTGGTTTAAAATCGATTCAACAGCAGTTTGAGATTGAGATGGATTGGAAATGGATTGATTTTACACCTGGTGCTGTGGTTTCTTCAGCTGCCGCACGGATGGCTAAAAACGCAATAATTGAAACACTTGGTGAAGAGCATCTAGCTGAAGAAATTACAACACCTGGAAGTGATGACTTCCATTTCTACACAGTTAAAAAACCTGAATTAAAAGCGACGATGGTTGGTATTGGAGCCAATTTAACACCGGGATTACACCATCCAAAAATGACTTTTGAGCGAAGTGCATTAATTGATGCTGCGAAAGTACTTGCTTGTGTGCTAGAAAAAAAACCTGAATATGAATAATGATAGCGAGAGGGAACTATATCAAAAGTTTAAAATTCTTTTGGTATAGTTCCTTTTTATTTTCCTTTTTTGTCGAAATGTATGAATATACGCGGCTTTGCATTGTTTGTAATAGCTATTTGAAAGCGTTTTTTTACGCTAAAACAGTCGAAATTGCTCGAGAAGCATAAATTTTTTGCGTTGACTTTTAATTTTTTGAATATTATGCTAAAAAACGTAAAAAAATATTTGCGTCTTTGATAATTGAGATTGGCAATTGGTGCAAAAAAGGGGATGGGATTATGAAAAAGGAAATTAATGCAGGTTGGGCACTTCTAACTTTTTTAATAATGATTGTAGCTATGCTTATAACAGTAGTTGTGTTAGAGCAAAGTCCTCACGTACCACTTATTATCGGAACAACTGTAGCGGCAATTGTTGCCAAATTGCATGGATTTAAGTGGTTAGAAATTGAAGAGATGATGTATAAGGGTATACGTCTAGCTTTACCTGCAATTGTCATTATTATTTTAGTAGGTTTGACAATTGGTGCATGGATTGGCGGCGGGGTTGTAGCTACAATGATTTTTTATGGTTTAAAATTAATCTCCCCAGCATGGTTTTTAGTAACAATCATGCTGTTATGTGCAATTGTTTCATTGGCGATTGGTAGCTCATGGTCGACGATGGCAACAATCGGTGTTGCTGGTATGGGTATTGGTTTAAGTATGGGAATCCCTGCACCAATGATTGCTGGAGCAGTTATTTCGGGTTCATATTTTGGAGATAAGATGTCGCCGTTATCGGATACTACTAATCTCGCGGCGGGTTTAACAGGTACCGACTTATTTGAGCATATTAAGCATATGCTTTATACGACAATTCCAGCTTTAGTCATTGCAATCGTTGCATTTGGAATTATGGGAAGAAGCTTTGCGGATATCTCAATGAAATCAGAAAGCATTTTAACAACACTTCAAGTAATGGAGGAAAGCTTTGTTATTTCTCCGTGGTTATTGCTTGTACCAGTTGGTGTAATTGTCTTGGTAGCGAAAAAAGTACCTGCAATTCCAGCTTTAATTATTGGAATTATCTCAGGATTCTTACTACAAATCTTCGTGCAAGGTGGCACGCCTGCAATGGCTGTACATGCTTTACAAGAAGGATTTGTTATTTCAACTGGCAATGAAATGGTGGACGAGTTATTTAACCGTGGTGGCTTAGATTCGATGATGAATACGGTTTCAATGACGATTGTAGCTATGACATTCGGTGGGGTGTTAGAATATTCCGGCATGTTAAAAGCACTTATGAATGTTATTGTGAAATTTGCTAAATCTACAGGAAGCCTAGTTGCTTCAACGATTGCTGCATGTATTACAACGAATGCTACATGTTCTGAGCAGTATATTTCAATTGTTGTTCCATCACGTATGTTTGCAAATGTTTATCAAGAGCGTGGCTTGCATTCGAAAAACTTATCTCGTGCGTTAGAGGATGGGGGAACTCTAACTTCTGTATTCTTCCCGTGGAATACTTGTGGGGTGTTTATTTTAGCAACATTAGGTGTAAGCGCTATAGAATATGCGCCATATGCAATTATTAACTTCTTGGTACCGATCATTTCAATTTTTTATGCTTATATCGGATTTGCGATTGTTAAGCTGACACCTGAAGAAATGGAAGAAGCTGAGAAACGCAAAAAAGAGCAAGAAGTAGACGAAGCTAATATGGTCATGGCTGACTAATGTAGAAACTAAAATGTCACTCTTATCTGATAGTTAACGGTAAGTCTCGCGGATGCAAAAGCATCTGCGAGATTTCAATTTATATATTTTAGTAGGTTGCAAAGTTTAATTCGTATATTGTGCGTGGGCGACCTTGTTGGTGGGTCATTTCTTCACCAACTATTTTAGCATAGCTGTGATCCACTAGTTTTTTGATAATGCGCTCTGTTGTGCGGCGTGTAACTTGTAAGTACTCTGAAAGATTATGTGACGTGAATTGAGCGGATTGGCGCTCTCGGCTAAACTGAATGATCTTGGAAATGTTTAAGGGGCTTAAGCTTGTTTGCTTTGCCATTTGTAACACGTAAGGATCATCCGTTTTTAAAGCTAGCCTTACTTCCGAATTTGGGTATGGACCTAGCAAGTTTTTATGTTCATCTAATAGATAAACTTCACAAGGTTTAGCAAATGTTAATGCGTTCTTGGCATTTTGGTTAGCCTCAAAAATAGAGTGACCATAACCAAATGCTAACTTAAAGGGCTTATCAGTTTGCTGTAATAAGTTCTGTAAATTCTCTTTTTCGAGTGCCCTTTGCAAATGCCCAGCTGTCGTATAAAGCTCAAAAGAGTAAGGTGTAATTTGTTTATAAGTTGAATGGGTAGCTGCAGTGATTTGCGTTAACATGTTAGCGTCTATAGGTTTATTTTCAGGAGCCTCTAATAGTCCAACAACAGCTTTAACAGATTCAGATTTTGTAAGAAGTGATTGGGATTTCGTTTCCTCTAAACATTGAATAATAGAGTTAGTTGCATCTAGCATGCGCATTGCAGGTATTTGAAGAGCTTGTAATTCATCAAACACACTATGAATACTTGTTATGATAAAGTCAATACTGTTAGCCTCCCATAAAGCTATATGATGTTGCAATATAGATTGAGTAGGTTTAGTGATAGCGATAGGCTGGATAAACGGTTTTGGACCAAAATACTCTATTTCTGTTAAAACATTTTCTACAATAGCTGGGTTCATAACATCAATGGAAATTCTATTTAAAGGCACTGCATGATTTGCTATAAGGGATAAAAAAGTTGTAGAAATTGCCGTCTCATCTTGTTTTATATAATTCCAAGGTATTGGCATTGCTGACAGTGCAGATTGGGCATGTAAATAGGGTAACGTTCCTCCAAACAAAAGTGCATCACATGGCTTAATTTGTTTTAACAAAACGGGTGCCTCTGTAGGTTGAGTGTAAAGATAAAATTCTAATTGAATATTCTTAATGTTTTGTGCGATACTATTTATACGCTCCATAAATGCTTTAGAGCAGATAACTGCTATTTTAGTAGACATAGGCAATGTTCCTTTTCTTCCATATTTTTTCGATAATTAGCGACGTATTAACGACAACTATATTATACAGGAGACTGATAAAAATGAAAATCCAACAAGTAGAAATTTTTGCAATCCATTTACCACTTATTGATCCATTTATCATCAGTTATGCTACATATGATACGATGCCTTCTATTATTTTGAAGGTTACGACAGACACAGGTATTGTAGGCTACGGTGAAGCTGTACCAGATGAGCACGTAACAGGGGAGACATGGGAGAGTACATACGCTGTATTAAAGAATCAGCTTGCTCCTGCAATCATTGGAGAAAATCCAATGGCCTTTGAAAAACTTCACGATAAAATGAACAAAGTTGTGAAGGATGTCCCAGCAGCGAAAGCAGCGCTTGATATTGCTTGCTTCGATATTGCAGGTAAGGCGTTACAGGTTCCGGTATACCAACTACTAGGTGGACGCTATCATGAAAAGTTCCCTATTACACATGTACTAAGCATCGGAGAACCAGATGCTATGGCTGATGAGGCGGCTAGCAGAGCAGAGATGGGCTATCAATCATTTAAAATGAAGGTAGGAACAGAGGTAGCACGTGATGTTGCTCGTATTAAAGCAGTGCGTGAGCGTGTCGGTGAAGACATCGCCATTCGAGTGGATGTCAACCAAGGGTGGGGCAATGCGTCAACTACATTACAAGGTTTACGTGCATTAAAGGATCTAAATATCGATTGGTTAGAACAGCCGGTAGATAGTGAAGATATAGATGGAATGGTAGAAGTGAAGTCAAAATCGGATGTACCATTAATGATTGATGAAGGACTTCGCGGTGTACGCGAAATGCGTGAAATTATTGCCAAGCGTGCTGCAGATAAGGTGAATATTAAATTAATGAAATGCGGTGGCATTTATCCTGCTATGAAACTAGCAGTTATGGCTGAAATGGCTGGCATTGAATGTCAGATCGGTTCAATGGTAGAATCATCAGTTGGCTCAGCAGCTGGCTTCCATGTAGCATTCTCTAAAAAAATAATGACAAGTGTAGAATTAACAGGTCCATTAAAATTCTCTAAGGATGTCGGAAACTTACACTATGATGTCCCATTCATCTGCTTAAATGAAAAACCAGGATTAGGTGTGGACGTAGATGAAGAGATTCTTAAAGAATTATGTAAATTCTCAACAGTTGTAACAGCGTAAGGAGACGGTGAAATGGAAAAAATTTATGAAGGCAAGCTTGGTGAAACGCCGTTTTTTGTGACAACTTTAAATTTTCAACATTTAGAGGAAATTGAGAAATTACAGCTTGAGGTGTATGAATCTTTAGAAGACCGAAGTATCTTACAGCCATTAAGCACTGAAGAATTTAACTATATTTTAAAAGGCAATGGCATGATGATAGGTGCTTACGTCGGTGAGGAGTTAATTGCCTTCCGTGCACTATTAAATCCTCCTGTCGATGATGAGCACCTTGGCTTTGATTGTGGAATTGCCGAGGATGAATTTAATCGCGTATTATATCAAGAAATATCGAATGTCTCACCAATATATCGTGGCTATGGTCTACAAAAAACATTAGCCAAAGTGGTCATGAGTCATATCGATTTAGACAAATATGATTATGTATGCTCAACCGTAAAGCCATATAATATCCCAAGCTTAAAAGATAAATTTTCTCAAGGATTAGTGGTAAAGGGATTAAAAGTTAAGTATGTAGATAAGCTACGTTACATTTTCTATAAAGACTTGCGACAAGAGCTATCAACCTGTACAGAAAAGAAGACAATATCGATGGGGGATACAGTTGGTCAGCAACAGCTTTTAAAGCAGGGCTATGTAGGTACTTCTATGTATGAGGATCAAAATGATTGGTTCGTCGTTTATGAAAAATAAATAACAGTAAAAAGCCTTACCTTTTACTTATTGTGAGAGGGAAGGCTTTTTTGTAAGGGTAGAATATTAGAAATTCGACTTGATGTTTATTCTTTTTTTAATTTGTAATTGATTAATTCGAATTATATTTTCATCTTTATCTATTAATCGTCTTTATGAAGTGAGTAAATATTGTCTGCCAAGTATAAAAAATCTAACCGATTGGTTGTATCGTAGGCCATTACACAATTTAAACAAAATAAATTGATGGAATTAAAAGCGTCCAAAATGGGAATGATATGAGACTAGTTGATTGCTTATGAGATTCAGGTAAAAAACCTTTACATACAAAGTAAATTGTTGTTCGATCCAATTCGTGTAAATCTATCGTTCGCATTTTTTGATGTCCATAGTCATTAATTATCATCTTCAGCTCGAAGGGTAATAGTTGGTCTATAGAATATTTTTGTATTGGTTTTGTCGTCTACCTCTACAACAAATAGAACTGCTCCACTGGTTATGTAGAGACCTGAAAAATGTTTAACGCCAGTTCTTTTAACTTGAACAGGAACCTTCCCTAAAAAAGCATCCTTTCTTTCTGACGCATCTTTCATTACGTCTATATGACCATCAAAAGATATTCCTTTGTCTCCTGCTGGAATATCTGGCATAAGAGGATGACATATTGCTGCTGTTGTAATCGCATTAACTGCAAATGTTCCAAGTTGCATATTGGAGTATGTGGCCATTTGCTTTTCACCAACCGATTCATAATTAAAAATTGAAAGTCTAGATTTTTGGAGGGGATATTAGCAGTCCTTAATTATGATGTGGCAAGAAACTAAAGTTGTCTAAAAAGAAATAATACAGCTGATACGAAAGAATTAAAAAATAAATATTTGTAGACATCTACAAAATATTGTACAGTTTATGTAGACAGGAGTTGAGCGATTAGGAATGAACACATATGAGGTAGTTATTACCAGAGTGAAGAAATGGTTGGAATCGGAGGGTAAGTCTTACCAATGGTTAGCTGATCAAATGGGGATTAGTAAGTCACTAATAGGATTTATATTGAAAGGAGAGCGAACTCTTAAACCTGAAAGAATAGAACAAATAGCAAAAATAATGAACTTAACTACAAAAGAGCTAATGGAATCAGAAGTTATAACAAAAGATAAATTAACTGTAAATTTAAGAGGAAAGTTAACTAATCGACGTTCTCGTAGAGAGCTGGACTCTTTATTGTTTGCTATCGAAGACTATATTGGATTAAAAGAGCAGGTGGAAGATGTTGGAACGAAAAGAACAAGCTGAAGTATTAGCGGAGGCATTTGCAACAAGTTTTTTACATGATAAATATGGACATGATTTATTTATAGGTGGTCAAATTGAACATATTTTGGCAGAGTACGCAAATGTTATTTATCAATACGTTGAAGATGAAGAGTTCTTTGGTGTAGCAGTAACCCATGAAAATGAAGAACAATTTATTGCTTTAAACACATATCATCCGTTGCGGACGAGGTATTTCACAGCTTCACATGAATTGTGGCATTTAACTAAGTACAAAGATTTAGATAACGAGTTTTTTGATCATGAACGTGCTGCGGATCGATTTGCAGCTGCAATAATGCTTCCAAAAGCGTTAATAAAAGATTTGTGGAACAAACTTTCAGAACTAAATGATATCGAAAGTTGCATAATTCATCTTTCAGATTTCGCCCAGGTACCATATTTAGCTATGGTTCGCAGAGTAAAAGAATTAGGATATACAATACCTAGTTCGTTGGCAAATAGAACAGAGCATGAGTGGAGAGACAGCCGGATTGAGTTAGGGTTTCCATATTCGAATTTAGATGAACCTGTGAAAGAGACCCGTTTTAAGGCTTATGAAGATGTCGTTAAACAAAATGTTGAGCACATAGGCTTGGATACTTTAATTGCCGCAAATAAATTGGCAAAGTTTGCTCCCAAACAAGCTGAGCAGTACCAAAAAACGCTGTATCTGGGGGAAAACGATGAAGAAACGTAAAGGAAAAGTATTGATAGACTCCAACATATTAATATTTGCAACAGAATACAAGATAATTAACGTATTCCAATTGATTGATGCATTATATGATGAGGTCTATATTCATAAAATGGTGTATGATGAACTGTTGTTAAACGAGGTAAAGCAAAATGTAGACGCTAAGTTAAAAGACGGTTGGATACTATTTGATCCTGATGATGAAGTTACATTATCAGATGATATATATGAAATCTATAATCGATACTTAGTAGATGTGAAACAAGGGTTTGATGATCAAAATGAAAAGAAAAAAAGAGAAGGTCGGCCACTGAAACATACAAACGATTTAGGTGAAATGCATTGTTTAGCCGCTGCCATGTTATTAGGGGCTTCCATCATTTTTAGCAATGATTATGACATCCGAGAGATTATACAGGATTCAAAGCTATGTATAACTGTAGATGAGGCTGAGGAAAGTGTGCTCATTCAACATGATACGCTACTGGACTTTTGTTGCTATTTGGTTGTTTTTGAAATTGAGACTAAATCGAATGTCCGTGAATTTTTAAAAGCCATTCAGCCTTTAAAAGTTTCTGGTTTGGATGAACGTTTGAAGCAATTACTACCGAAAGAAACTAGTTGATATATTTGTTTTATTGAAAAAAGCTCGCTTATAATTTTTGATTTGAAGCGTTTTTTCTTTCCATACATAGAGAAACATGTATTTTCATCAAAATCGTTTAATAACCCCCGCTCCAATGTGACTGGAGGGGGGCTTTTTTGTATAAGAAGTATTGGGCCATTTTAGAAATTCGTCTTAATGTTTTTAGCACGTAATTCTTTTTTAAGAAGGTGAAAACTAAAATACTTTAATGTAGGGTTATCAGCCCTTAAATCCTCAACTATTTGTGTAAGTGTGCAATTCTTTTAATCCTTTCCTATCACATTATTTACAAATTTGATTCTTTCGAAAAAAAGGGAACGGTATTTGTACTTCATGACGTCTGCTTTATAGCGCGCTAATGTTCAGTGGATCGGAACATTCCAGCAGACGATAATGAGATTGATTGCGTTGTAAATTCTCTCCATTCCCTTTGTATCTTCATTGAAAGTTGTATTGGTTATTATATACGGTGGTATTATTTAATCGGGCAAAAGCCACATGCCATTAAACCAGGTATATCTTTAGAAAAACAACATGATTTTCGTACAGGAACGTTCACTAAATTAGTTGGACTTTGACCTCCTGTATATTGTGCCCACCACGATTTGTTAGAGAAACGAGCCCACGTTTTAGGATCCTCTAAAGCTTCAATATCCTCCATGGCTTGATCGGCTAAACCAGGATTAGAAAGCAATATGTGATAGTGCCAAAGTAAATATCCAAAGAAATTCTCCCAAATAGTGAGAGGGGAAATAGACGTTACTTTACGAAGCTGTTGAACGATAACATGCCCATCATATAAGATCTTCTCAATAACTGCCTGGCGTTCATCTTCATCGACATAACGCCAATCATTTGGGTTTACAAACATAGCGACTGTAAAGCTGTTGAATTCTTTTGCTGCATCAAAGCGAAGCTCGATTGGTTTACCATCCCACACTTCGTCATAGGCGGCAAGCATGTATAGTTGCATAGCGAAAAACATACCGTAGCGGCGTGCAAAGTGAGAAATAGCGGCCGTTTCCGTTGCTGCATCTGTAATTCCCATCATCAGGTTTAAAAAGTCAGGATGGTAAAAGTCTTTATGTATATCTGCTAAAGTAAATAATGTTCGCTTTGGTTCTGTTGTATAAATGCTATAGGAATTCAATTGTCGAACTTGATCCATCGTTAATGCTGGCATTGTCATCACCTTTTCTTTCAATCTTCTGCTTCAATTATAAATTAATCATTTTTGCTTCACAAATGGAATGCAATATAGTAAAATTAATTAAACATATCTGAAAGGTTGGTTTTAGTTATCGAAACCTCTATAGCTTAAATTATTTGCAATTACAAAAGGTGTAGTCATTAAAAACTTTAAAAAATTTTCAGATTAATGTTGACATTTTAATTGATAATGATTATCATTATCGTATAAAGATTATTCCTCTTCTACAATACAGTGTAGGGAGGATGAACTTTAGCTACTTTTCTCCAGAAGTTTGCTAGTTCATGATAGACGCTCCTAAAACCCCCCTCATTTTTTGGGAACGTGAAATCTTCAGACGACTCATCCATTGTGATTGAGTCGTTTTTTGGGGGATTGAAACTGCAATTGTTCTGATAAAACGAGAGAATGTTCCGATAAATGCCCAAAGTATTCCTATAAAAATGAAATCGTCAACGTAACGTGGGGTGATTTCTGTTTCTGCTAGGTAAGAGTGCGCTGCAGGGGTCATCTGTGACGCTGATCCCCAAGGAGTCACCCAGCCTTCACTCCAATCAATGTATATATCGTTCCAAAAATTACAATTTAATATATAATACCCCTGAATGCATATAGTTGCAGGAAGGGGGATTATTTCATGTTTTCTATTAAAAACTTCGAAGGTAATGAAAACGAGTTTGAGTTCTTTCAAGATATGTTATATGAATCAATACACATTCCTGAAAATAAACCATCAAAAGAGGCATTGCTAAATTCGCCTGACATAAAGAAATATCATGAAGGTTGGGGGAAAGTGGGAGACAAAGCTTTGATTGCCTTCAACCGAGAAAATCAAATGATTGGTGCAGTCTGGTATAGATTATTTGATGAAACTAATAAAAGTTATGGTTACATTGATTGCAATACGCCTGAAATAGGAATCGCTGTTTCGAAAGAGGTAAGAGGAAGGGGCTTGGGAACTTCACTTATGCTTAAAATAATTCAACAAGCAAAGGATGATGGATATCATACCCTTTCTCTTAGTGTAGACCTTGAAAATAGTTCTGCAATTAATATTTACAACAAATTAGGCTTTAAAGATTATGAAGTAGTAGGAACATCTAAAACAATGATTTTCAAATTATAAGAAACTGCAATTGTTCCGATAAAATGAGATTATGTTCCGATAAATCTTCAAATCTTTTCGATAAAAATGAAATCCTCATCACAACGTGGGGGAGATTATTGTTCCGATAAATGCCCAAAATAGTCCGATAAACTCCAAATTCCGCGAAAAAAGCAGCCCACTGTGTGCGGACTGCTATGAAGAGACAGCACTTTTTCTCCCTAGTATCATCGTGTAGTAACTATGTAATAGCATACCAACAATAATGACGCCTAGACCGGTAAGAGCAATTGGATCTGGGAATGCAATGCCGAGTAATAATACTTCACCAATAATGACAAAAAGTATTTCAGTGGATTGTGTTGCTTCAACTGCGGCAAGTTTGCCTTGATGATCGCGAACACGGTCAGTTGCAATGAAAAATAAAGTTGTCGCGATGACACCAGAGCTTATACCTACAAGCAACGATTGCATCACTTGGCTGCTTGAAGGAAGCCCGACCGTCGCCAGTGCATAAATGGCCATAATAATCCATGCGGGCATCGAGGCGATGGTCATGCCTAGTACGCGTTGAAATGTATCGATGCGTCCGCCGCAGATTTCCATCATTTTGCGGTTACCAAGAGGGTAGGCAAATGCTGCAACTACTACAGGTAAAATGCCAAGCATTAAACTTTTGAATGGAACGGACTGTGCCTGTGGTATTTGAATAAGAAAAATGCCGACTAAAATGACACATGAAATTAGTAATGAAATTAGCGGTATTTTTTGACGTACAGTTTTCCCAGCCACTACTGAAACAAATAGGGGGGCTAGTAATACGCCAGCGACAATTGTCAATTGCCACGTTCCAGAAACGAGCCAGCCTGGGCCGAATGCTGCTGCAAATGTTAGTGGTGCATAGAACAAAACGAACCCAATAAAGCTCCAAAGCAGCCAAGGTACTGGTTGTGCTTTCATTTCATCTGATAGTTGGGAATAGCCTTTTCGATAAAAGACGATGGCAAGTAAAAATGGAAGCATGAAGAAATAGCGCAGAGAGGCACTCCATAGCCAACTACCCCCTTGCATTTCCATTGCATGATTTAATATAAATGTAACAGCAAAAAATAGTGAGGCTAAAACGCCTAATGCAATCTCTTTCATTAAAATTCACCTCAAAACCTTTTATTTAATTTGAAAATTCAGTTATTTATCTCAAAAAAATTACGAAGAAGGGGCAGACCCTTCTTCGCAATTACTATTTTGCTTGTTCTTCAAATAGCTGTACGATTTCAATAATAACTTGTGTTGCTTTTTCCATTGTTTCCGCAGATACATATTCGAATTTACCGTGCATATTTTCGCCACCTGCAAAAATATTTGGTGTTGGTAAGCCCATGTAAGAAAGCTGTGAACCATCAGTACCGCCACGGATTGGTAATGTAATTGGAGTAATATCTAACTTTTCCATTGCTATGCGTGCAATGTCAACGATTTCTTTTACAGGCTCAATTTTTTCGCCCATATTATAGTATTGATCTTCAATTGTAATGCTTAAAGCATCTTCACCATATTGAGCTTTAATTTTTGCCGCAGCATCAAGCATTAATTGTTTTTTCGCCTCGAATTTTTGACGGTCGTGGTCACGAACGATATAGGAAAGCTCAGTATGCTCGATAGCACCTTTAAAGCCCATTAAGTGAATGAAGCCCTCATAGCCATCTGTTTTTTCTGGTACTGCATCAGTAGGCATTTCATTTTGGAAGGCGATCGCCATTGTAATCGCATTGACCATTTTATTTTTTGCAGAACCAGGGTGTACACTCGTACCTGTTGTCACGACTTTTACACCTGCTGCATTAAAGCTTTCGTATTGTAGCTCGCCAAGAGGTCCGCCATCCATCGTATAAGCATATTCGGCTCCAAATGCAGCTACATCAAATTTGTGAGGGCCGCGGCCGATTTCTTCATCAGGCGTAAAGGCTACACGTAATTTACCATGTTTAATCGAAGGATTATTTACTAAGTATTCCATGGCAGTCATAATTTCAGCGATACCAGCTTTATCGTCAGCGCCTAATAATGTCGTACCATCCGTTGTAATTAACGTTTGACCTACATAATTTTTTAGCTCAGGAAAATCTGTTGGCGACATCGCTAGATTTTCGTTTAGCTGAATATCTCCACCATCATAATTGTCAATGCGCTGTGGATTCACGTTTGTGCCAGTAAAATCTGTTGTAGTGTCGACATGCGCTAAAAAACCAATAGTAGGCACATTTTTATCTGTATTTGCTTCTAGTGTTGCAAATAAATAACCATTTTCATCTAATGTAATGTCAGTTAAGCCTATTGCAGCAAGTTCATCTTTTAGTACATGCAATAAGTCAAATTGTTTTTGTGTTGAAGGAGTTGTTTCGCTTGTGAAATCAGATTGTGTATCAATTTTTGCATAACGAATTAAACGCTCGATTACTTGTTCTTTCATAAGTATGGCCTCCTAATGTGTATGTGTAACTTCTTTAAGCCTTCGGACGCAATTATGCCGAGGCGTAATTGATATTATTGTAACACTTTACTTCGGATTTCGGAATATTGAAGGATGCTTAACGCAATAAGTATTTGGGCGCTATAATATGTCAGCATAATAAACTCGTGTGAAAATGGTAAAGGCATAACAAATTTATCAATAGCTAAATAGGAATCTGATGCGATAAATAGCATAGCTCCAATTGTTGCAAGAGTGGAACCTGTTCGAATTGCAGTCCAACCCATCGTTAATATAACCGAAATATAGGCAATTACTGCGAAACCAAGAACGACCTCTCCTGATGAAAACACTGTACCTACAATCCACACAGCCATGCTTCCTCCATAAACAAGTAATACAATCTTCGCCCAAGTGGGTACTTGTCGTTCATTCGTAGAAGAGAAGGCAAGGATATAAAAAATATGTCCGATTAAGAAACTTGTTAGCCCAACTAGAAACCACTGGAGCGTATAATCACCGACCATACAAAACACAAGTCCGATGACAATCAGTAGTTGATATTTTTTAATGCCTAAATTTTTTGGAGTAGCCGCTAAAATAATGATTAAAAGCATTGGAATGACTTTAAAGACAAGTTTCAAGCTTTCTGCAATATGGGAAAAGAAAAAAATATAATAGAGGCCAAACAAAATAATGAATGGTATTAATATTTTTTTAGACAAACTTCTCAGCTCCTTTTCTTTAAAATTCTTTATCTGTGTTACAATTTCCTTTATACAAAGTTTTAGATGCTATATAAAGAGTTTACTATACGCATCTTATGTATGAAACTTTTTTGATATGTAGCCGTAAATAAGTAGACAGTCAGCTAAGAGAGGGTGAACGAAATGACCAAGCTAATAGTAGCTTCGGCAATTATTGGACTAATTGCGAGTGTTTTATTAACACCGCTTATAACGAAAAAGCGAGAAGACGGATCTAAAAAGGTAATTGGATACTTCTTTATAGGTGTATTTGTGCTAGGATTTTTAGCTACAGGTATAACAGTATATGTGACAAAAATGGACGTAAACTGGCTTGCTTTTTGGCCAGCTATTATTCTATTAACATTAGGTGGTGCGCTTCTTGCAAGTGGCATTGAGAGAAAAATAAAAGGTGTTTTATTTTTAGCTAGTTTAGGTATTGCAGTGTATGTATTATCAGCACCTTTATGGAATGCTAACGAAAAATTCAAATCAGCTGACATGAAGCAAGAGGTTGAAATAAAACCGTTTGATGAAACAAAAACGCCAGCTAGTGTGCCTCCTCAATTTGCGCGTAATAAGATGAAAAAAGCGTTCGGGCAAGTACCGAATACAAGTTATTATGAGTTAGGACGCCTACAAATTCAAAAAGTAAATGGCGAGTATGTTTATATAGCTCCAGTTGAGTTTTCAGGCTTTTTTAAATGGATGAATGGTGGGACGACACCTGGTTACTTTACCATGAGTGCAACGGATTCAGCGGATAATCCTAAATTTGTTGAGCAAGAAATGAAGTATGTTCCTTCTGCTTTCTTAAATGCAAATTTAGAGCGACATATACGTTTACAAAATCCTTACCTTATTTTTTACGGGGATGTACAGCTTGAAGTGGATGATGAAGGTAAGCCATATTACATCCAATCATACGGTGATTTTATTACAGGACGTAATGGCTTCGATGTAAAAGGGATAGTGCTTGTAGATGCGCTGACAGGAAAATCTGAGGTGATTAAGCTAGCAGATGTCCCAGAGTTTATTGACGGAGCAGTTTCGCCTGAGACAGTAAGTTTACAAAATAGCTATTTCGGTAATTATGTTCACGGATTTTGGAACAGTAGATTTGGTAAGAAAGATGTAAAACTTCCTTCTGATGAGGGAACAGAGTCAAATGTCAGCCCAATTTTTGACGAGAAAGGTGATATGTATTATTTCACAGACTTTACGAGTCCTAAAGAGGGTGTCGATTCGATGCTTGGCTATTCATTAACAAATGCTCGAACAGGTGAAGCAACCTATTATACAGGAAATTTAGATTCTTCTTATATGGATTCACAAGGTAATTTGCAAATAATTGAGAAGAAATTTATCGAGAAAAAATGGACTGGGAAAATGCCAGTATTGTATAACTTCTACGGTGAAGCTAGTTGGCTAACAGCGGTGCTTGATTCAAATGGTTTCTTACAAAATTATTTCATCGTGTCCGCGGCAAATCCTGAAATTTCCGTTTATGCGCCAACTCCTAAAGAGGCATTAAAATTGTATAAAACTGCCTTAAGTCGAGGTGGCAATACGGTTGAAGGCAGCTCACATGCCGAAGAAAAAAATGCAAGTGGAAAGGTGCTTCGCGTATACAAAGAACGTCTCGGCGACTTTACAGTTGCATCATTTTTACTAGATAACGGAGAAAACTATGTAGTAAGTTCAGAAACAGAACCACTTGCAATTTATTTACAAGAAGGAGATGATGTAATTCTCACTTATGGTGACACAGGAGAGCAGTTCTTACCAGTTCGATCACTGATTATTAAAGGATTACAAGTAGAAGAAAAAAGATAATCTAAATCTAAAACTAAAAGACGATCTAGTAGTACTGCGCTACGAAGATCGTCTTTTTTATGTTGGTTGAGATTCCATATAGTGAAACATTTTTTCCTGGTGATTAGTATAAAGTGTCTTTGCATGATCATTTAATTCAAATATTTCATGTATGTACCCTTGAAGTAATGTATGTTCATACTCAAAAGAATAAGAGTTTTCGTTGTCTAAAATATGCGCTAATAAAAGGGTATGTAACACAACCACCTCTAGATTTTGCGTATTTGTAATGAATTTTAAGTTGAGGATAGTAGTGTGGGCAACGAATTGATTGACATAATCAATAGCATTCTTATAAACAGTTAAGTCGATATGTGGCTCAAGTCGCTTTCTTAATAATGTGCAATCATTATTTAAATCTTGGATTTTAAAAAATAAACCTCTTACACTTCGCTTATGTTGTTGTTCTAAGATACGAGCAAGATGTTTATTGGCATAGGACATATTTGCATAGCTCCTTTTTATATTGGTATCATCTATTAATAGTAATAGAATTGCTGGAAAAAGAAAGTGTCTTTTCGTTTAATTTATACCTAAATTTAACATACGGCTAAAGACAAAAATACTAGAATGGGGGCGTATATGAAAAAAGTGAAGTTACTATCATACGATAGTAACTCCACACAGAAAATTATTTCCAATTGAAACCTTTTTTTGCTAAAAATTCATTGATATGAGGACGGCGTTGATCAATTAAAAAATCCGCCATTTGCTTAGTCCAGTTATCAATTTTTCGATTTGATGAACGATTATTGTAGTATGTTTCCATTGTGTCGTTGTAAGCCGGTAAAAGCTCCTCGTATTTTTCTGCATTATATTCATTTTCATGTAATACTGCTGCAACCGGTAAACGAGGTTTTACTTCATTGCGACGAGCAGGAACCCCAATTGTTAAGCCGAATAGCGGGAATACATAATCAGGTAGATTGAATAATTCGCTTATTTCCTCAGGCTTATTACGCACTCCGCCAATATAACAAATACCATATCCCATAGACTCTGCCGCAATGACAAAGTTTTGCGCGAATAATGATACATCAGCTACTCCAACAAGTACGTTTTCTGCCGAATCCGCCACGATGTCTACACCTTCTAATTTGCCTGCAGTTTGAAGACGTTTGAAATCTACACAGAAGACAAAGGCACCGCCAGAAGTTTCGTATTGACGGGGATTACCAGAGAGTAAACCTAATTTTTCCTTTTTCTCTTCATCTGTTACCCAAATAACACTGTAAGCTTGTACAAAATGTGATGTAGCAGCCATTTGTGCAGTGGCAATTAATTCTTCAATAATTTCTTTTGAAATTTGATTTCCATCATAAATACGAACCGAAGAGTGGTTACGTAATAATTGTTTAACCATCTAAAAAATCTCCTTTTCCCCTTATATATCAAGAGCATATCACGCTTTTTCTTCAAAATCGAATTTATTAGATGTTGAAATTATTTGTGAGAAAAGTGCGAATGCATAATATTTCTCGTAAAATTAAATATTTCATTTGATATAGATTAAAAATTCTAAATAATATAGAATTAAGTGTGAGTGGTTTATTTGTTTGGATTTACAATAAATGGATGTATATACCAAGTGGATTAAGCCTAGTAATCTAGTTGAACAAAAATAAAGTGGGATGGAGGAATAAGGGATGGAAGAAAAGTTAGCGAAAAAGCTTCGTAATGAACAGCTACGGAGTAAGGTTGTAACAGCAGAAGAAGCAGCATCTTGGATTGAGGATGGTATGATACTTGGGATGAGCGGATTTACACGTGCTGGTGACGTTAAAGTGGTCCCTCTGGCACTTGTAGAGAAAGCTAAAAAAGAGAGCTTCAAGGTAGATGTATATACAGGTGCTTCGCTAGGTCCTGAAGTTGACCAATACTTAGCAGAAGCTGGCGTTATTCGTAAACGCGGGCCTTTCCAAGCAGATGCCGGTATTCGTAATAAAATCAATAGAGGTGAAATTACATTCGTTGATGCGCACCTTTCACATAATGCGGAACTAGTACGCCAAGGTATTATTGGGCCTATTGATTTTGCGATTATTGAAGCGGCTGCCATTACAGAAGACGGCTTACTAATTCCTACAACTTCAGTTGGTAACTCTCCGATTTTTGTGCAAGAGGCAGACCAAATAATCATAGAGTTGAACATAGCTCAGCTTGATGCATTAGAGGGTGTGCACGATATTTTTGTACCAGGACCACAGGGGAAACGTGATCCAATTCAATTACAAGATGTATCGGATCGACTTGGCACAATTGGCATTCCACTAGACTTAGATAAAGTAAAAGGTATTGTTATTTCAGATATTTTAGATGCACCATCCACAATCGTTCCTGCTGATGAAGAAACAGATATTATGGCCAACCATTTATTAAATTTCTTACGTGAGGAAATAAAAGTAGGTCGTTTAACGACGAGCTTACGACCAATCCAATCAGGTGTAGGTTCAGTAGCAAATGCTGTATTATTAGGCTTTAAAGATTCTGAGTTTGAGAACTTGGAAGTATATTCAGAAGTACTACAAGATGCGGTATTTGAATTAATAGATGCAGGCAAGGTAAGCTTTGCATCTGCTACTTCTATTACTCTTTCCGAGGAAGTTGGAAACCGAGTTTATAGTAATTTTGAAAAATATGCAGATAAATTAGTATTACGTCCGCAAGAAATCTCTAACCAACCAGAAATCATTCGCCGACTCGGGTTAATTTCCGTTAATACGGCGCTTGAAGTAGATATTTACGGGAATGTGAATTCTACGCATGTTTCTGGCACAAGAATGATGAATGGAATCGGCGGTTCTGGAGACTTTGCGCGTAATGCACGATTAGGTATTTTCGTCACAAAATCTTACGCAAAAGGCGGAAATATTTCTAGTATCGTCCCAATGGTATCCCATGTAGACCATACAGAACATGATGTAGACGTAATCGTAACAGAGCAGGGAGTAGCAGACTTGCGTGGGCTTGCGCCAAAAGAACGGGTTGCGCTTATTATCGATAACTGTGCACACCCAGAATATCATGAACAATTATGGAAGTATTTTAACGATGCCAATGAAGCAACAGGTGGGCACCAAACGCCACACAATCTCGAAAAAGCACTTTCATGGCATGTAAATTACGCAAAAAATGGGACGATGAAGGACCCTGCATTGTCGAAATAATAAATTGAAGAAAGCCTTGAAGGACAGTTGACTTGTTCCTTCAAGGCTTTTTTTAGCTGTCAAAGTGATCGGGTGGACCGGCGAAGTGATCAGGTTGGCCAGCGAAGTGATCGGGTTGGCCCCCAAAGTGATCAGGTAAGCCGACTAAGTGATCGGGTAAGCCGACAAAGCGCTCGGGTTGGCCCCCGAAGTGATTGGGTAAGCAGTCAAAGTGATCAGGTAAGCCGAAAAAGTGATCGGGTAAGGCGTCAAAGTGATCGGGTAGGCCAGCAAAGTGATCAGGTAAGCCGAAAAAGTGATCGGGTAAGGCGTCAAAGTGATCGGGTAGGCCAGCAAAGTGATCAGGTAAGCCGAAAAAGTGATCGGGTTGGCCCCCAAAGTGATCGGGTAAGTCTCCAAAACGCTCAGGTAAGCCGACAAAACGTTCAGGTAAGCCCCGAAGTGATCAGGTGCCCACAGAAAAGTCTAGCTACAAATTTCCTTCTTACAATAATCCAATCCATTTCCAATACGTTGCGGAGAATAGCAGAACTAGGAGGTATCCAAAAATCGTTAATGGAATACCAGATTTTAAGAAATCCTTTGTTGTAAAAGCTCCTGTACCGTAGGCAAGCATATTTTGCGGTGCACTAATAGGTAAGAGGAAGCCGAAGCTAATAACGAATTGTTGCACGATAACGAATCCAACCTGATCGACATTGACCGTTAACGTTGAAGCTAAAACGATAAATACTGGCACAAGTGCAGATGCTAAACTTGTTGCACTCGCAAAGCCTAAGTGAATAAGAATATTAAATAAAGTAACAATTGCGATTGTTGCTAGAATTGGCATAGAATCTAAACCGAGTGAACCGAATACTTTATCAGATAACCATGATGCGCCTTGTGTATTAAGTAAAACCGTTCCTAGCATAATTCCTACTGCAAAGACGATAATTGTTCCCCAAGGAATATGCGGTTCAACTTCCTTCCAAGTATAGACCCCGATTTTTGGCATTAATAAAATGGCAATTGCAACGATTGTGACTGTTGTAGTGTCGAATGGATGAAGTTTTCCTTCAGTAGCCCAGAAAAATAGTAAAACTACCGATGTTATGATTAACCGAATTTCGGGAGCTTTTAATGGACCAAGATCCGCAAGCTGCTTTTTAATGACATCCTTACCACCTTCAATATTATTCGTTTCAGGCTTAATCAGTGTAATCATAATGAAAAATAGAGCCACTGACATGATGATTGAGAAGGGGGCAGCGTAAAGTAACCAAGCACCCCAAGAAATATCCACACCAAACTGTTCTTTGATGAAATTTAAAGCGACCATATTTTGAGCTGCCGCCGTTTTAATACCGATATTCCAAATGGAGACAGCTTGCACAGAGGTAATGACAAGTAAAGCAGCAAGGCGACTATCACGTGGTAAACCAAATGCTGCTACCATTCCTAGTAGTATTGGCACAACTGCGCCTGCACGTGCAGTAGCAGAAGGGACAAAGAATGCGAGTGCTATCGATACTAAAATAGCACCGCATACAATGGCTTTTGTTTTTGTCCCAACTAGTGAAAGTATCCATAGCGCAAGACGTTTATGTAAATTGGTAATTTGCATAGCTGCTGCTAGGAAAAGAGCTGCGGCTACTAGTGCAACTGCAGAATTGCTAAACCCGCTTAATGCCAATTTTAGCGCTTCTGATGTTCCAAGTTGTGTCGTTGGATCTTCCATTGACGGAGCTAGACCTAATAAAATTGTAACGAGTGCAATAATCATGGTAGAGCTAACGGGATAGGATACTGCTTCTGTAACCCAAAGGATGACTGCGAAAGCTAAGATGGCCAAGGCTCGTTGTCCAGCTATAGGTAAATCGCCGTTGTTAGGTAAAAAAGTAATGATAAACAGTGAAGCAAAGGCTAATCCAATCCAGAGCGGTTTCAAATTACGTTTCGGTTTTGCTTGTTCAGAAGTAGACATACTTTTTTCATCCTTTCTTCTATCAATAACTATTATTTTCCATAACATCGGCTAGTAATATACTTTTTTAAGAAAGTAATTTGTATATTTATTGTAAATAAAAATCTTATATGAAATACTCTCTAGTTATAGCAATAATAGGCGATTGCGAGAAAATATGTGGTCATAGAAAGGACGAAAACCCTAAAGTAATATTATTTCTTTTTCTTAAATGCAGAAGTCACTTTTGGCTCAGTTCCCTGAATTAAGCGTTTGATATTTTCGATATGCAAAATGATTGCTATGCTAAAAAGTAGTAGAGCTATAATCGTTGGGCCTACTCCAGGAATCCATAAATATGTTGCTGTACAAAAAACAAGATAAAATTCAAGTACACCGACAATTAAATAGTTCGTCACGAAAGAAAAAATAACAAATAAAATAAGTGCAAATAAACCAATTTTCCAATCAACTGCAAGTAATATTCCTATGATTGATGCAGTTCCTTTACCGCCATTGAAGCCCATGTGAAATGGAAAATTATGACCTAGGATGACACCAGCAGCTATAATATAGCTTAAGAACCAAACTTGTACTTCTGTTAAATGTGTTGCATCTGCTAGATAGAAATGGGCACCTATAATAGCTGCTACACCTTTACCGATATCGATAAGTGCAACTAATACGCCGTATTTCCATCCAAGGGAAAGTGTTGCATTGGAAGCACCTGCATTGCCATGCCCAGTCTTTTTTAAATCTACCCCGGATAAAAACTGCGCTACTTTAGAGCCGTGGATACAGCCAATTAAATAACCAACAAGTAGAAAAATGATAACGGCTTTTACCATAAAAGTCCTCCTTTCAAAATAAATAGGCTCATCACCATAACGTGGGATTGATTTCCGTGCCGGCTGGGCGCATTGTAGCTGACGCTTCGCTTTCGCACAGATAAACAATGCGTCCAGATTTTTGAATTGTGCCCGCACAATTCATTCCACTTTCAGGGGTGGGGCTCTTCTACTGAATGAAGATAAATGGCATACGTTTTAACAAATTTCATCCCAAACTTTTGGTGATAAACCAATAAATACTAAAATAGTGTATGCGTTCGTAATACGTATATAAGCAGACAGAAGTTTCGGAAAAAATAAAATTTTAGTGTTGACAGAAAAAAAGTCTATGTTTATACTGTGTAACAACGATGGAAATTGAATCTCATACTCTTATCAAGAGCGGCGGAGGGATAGGCCCTATGATGCCCGGCAACCAGTAAGTGACGAACTTGCTAAGGTGCTAATTCCTACAGATTCTTACTTGGATCTGGCAGATAAGGGGAGGAAAACTTGCAACCGCAACCCTCTTCTTACTGAAGAGGGTTTTTGTTTTCTACTGAAAAAATCCTCCTCATCTCCGGTACCATCGTAAAAAAATAACCATTTGGAGGTATATAATGACAAATTTTAAACCAGAAACATTGCTGTTACACGGTGGCCAGGAGCCAGACCCGGTAACAGGATCTCGTACAGTGCCCGTATATCGCTCAACGGCATTCGTTTTTAAAGACACTGCTCATGCGCAACGTCTTTTTGCCTTAGAGGAAGCTGGCAATATTTACACACGAATTACAAACCCAACTGTAGATGTTTTTGAAAAACGCGTCGCTTTATTAGAAGGCGGTACAGCAGCGGTAGCACTTTCATCTGGTGCAGCAGCTATTGCATTTTCAATTTTAAATCTTGCAGGGGCAGGGGATGAAATTGTCGCAGCTAGCTCTTTATATGGAGGTACTTATAACTTATTTGCCAATACACTACCAAACTACGGTATTAAAACGAATTTTGTAGATGAAACAAATCCAGAAAATTTCCGAGCAGCTATTACTGATAAAACAAAAGCGGTGTTCGCTGAAATTTACGGTAACCCAAGTTTAAAAGTGCTAGACATCGAAGCAGTAGCGAATATAGCACATGAAAACGGCTTACCATTAATTATTGATAGCACATTTGCTTCACCATATGGCTCTACACCAATTGACTACGGTGCAGATATCGTCGTTCATTCCGCAACAAAATGGATTGGCGGACATGGTACAACTTTAGGCGGCGTTGTAGTAGATGCAGGAAAGTTTGATTGGACTCGTGGACGTTTCCCAGGCTTTACTGAGCCAGATGCTTCTTATCACGGTTTGCGTTATGGTATTGACACAGCAGAGGCTGCATTTGCCACAAAACTGCGTGTACAATTACTACGCGACTTTGGACCAACGTTGAGTGCAGATGCAGCATTTAATTTATTACAAGGTTTAGAAACGCTTCATTTGCGTATTCCAAAACACAATGAAAATGCATTGGCAGTAGCTGAATATTTACGAAACCACCCATCTGTGGAATATGTAAATTACAATGGCTTAGAAGATTTTCCTACTCATGATTTAGCAAAAAAATATTTGAGAAATGGCTTCGGTTCAGTGCTTACATTCGGTATTAAAGGTGGACGTGAAGCAGGGCGTAAACTAATTGATAGTGTGAAATTATTCTCGCACGTAGCAAATGTAGGGGATGCCAAATCATTAATTATTCATCCGGCATCTACTACGCATCAGCAACTATCAGCTGAAGAGTTAATCCAAACTGGCGTAACCGAGTCGCTCATTCGCTTATCAATCGGTTTAGAGGCAGTAGAGGACATTATTGCAGATTTAGAACAAGCTATTGAACAAGTAACAGCTTCTCAACAAACAATAGAAGCTTAATGAAAATTGGCTAATGTTGTAGCGTTTACGTATTTTCTCATTCGATAGGCCTCATTTGGTAATACGTAAAACGTTGCGGCATCAACCGCTTGCCTCATTCGGTAAGATATTTGAAAATATTCACGAATAATACCTAGTAATTTTATAAGTATTATTGATTTATTTAAATCCTTGTATTATACTAGGAAATAAGTTAAACGTTCTAAAGGCTACCAACCTAGAACCAATTTGTTTTCAAAGTGCTCCCCCACTTTTGAATATATGAAGAGGGGTAGTTGCTCAGCCCGCAACTACTCTTAACTAAAAACTGATGATAAAGGAGTGTTTTCAATGGGAAATGTTTATAGTGCACAAAACATTGCATCTTATCTTATTTATGAGTTAAATGAAGGTCATGTGTTTGTGAACAACATGTCCATTCAAAACATACTTGCATCGGTTGATAGTAAATGGCAACAAACCTTTGGACATTCTGCTTTTCAGGAAATCATTTATGCCAAAGAAGAAGATTATACAGTAAAAGAAGTTTTCGAAGCTTATAAAAGCTATGGAGCAAGTCATATACCTCTACCTGCGACAGAGTATTACTTAAAATACGGTACATTCCAATTAGTTGAACGTACGTATGCAATACCAAATCTTACGCAAGAAGAAATAGGACTAGTACAACAAGCATTAACAAAATATCGTTATAAATTGCTAGCAAAAGCTAGTTAATTATCCCTCATATAATTTGTGCTCATTCTCTGCTGCTACAGGGAATGAGCTTTTTTAAAAAGTGAAGAGATAGACTGGCATACCTTTTAAATATTTTTAGTACTATATTTCAAAAGAACACTTCTTTTGGATGTCTTAACATACATATATATAATAGAAGAAAGGCATTCATTTTTTAACTTCTATCAGCGGGTGTCACGGAAGCGGGAATCGTCATTTTTTGTTCAAATATTATAGAACTACTGAAAAATCATATGATAAAAGGGATGAAAACGATTTCTTTTGCACGTCTAGGGAAAACAAATGTCCATCCTAGAAAGATTTTTCTTGTGCAATGTATGTATTTGCGTTACAATTTTCTTTAAGTTGAATTTTGAATTATTTGAATTTGTTTGTGTTTCACATATTTTTTAACTTCTTTCAGCAAATATTTTTTGTACCGGAAGCGTCAGCTATAAAGA
Organism: Lysinibacillus sp. G4S2; assembly: GCF_030348505.1. Classification (NCBI taxonomy): domain Bacteria; kingdom Bacillati; phylum Bacillota; class Bacilli; order Caryophanales; family Bacillaceae; genus Lysinibacillus; species Lysinibacillus sp. G4S2. The sequence continues at coordinate 426,919 of NZ_JAUCFJ010000002.1, forward strand.
ACTTCCACAGATGGTGAGAGCGAAAATACCACGACTAAATATATGACTGAAAATGAAGTATTAGAAATACGGCAATCTGACCTGCTTTGTAAAGTCGGCGCACAATTCAAAATCTGTACGAAATAAGCTAAGGCGAAATAAATTTAATGAAACTGCGGAATGTAAGTTGGAGGGAATACAGGAATGGCAACTATAAAGGCAGCTATATTAGGATTTGGAACGGTAGGTCAAGGAATTTACCATATATTAAACGAAAAGCGTGAAGAGCTTAAAAATAAATTAGGAATTGAGCTGGAAGTAGCGAAAATTTTAGTGACAGACGCTAGCCGTGAACGTGTACCGGGTACAGCGCATTTAATGACAACTAGTATGGATGAAGTCGTAGCAGAACCGGGTATGCAAGTTGTTTTTGAGGCGATCGTGAATGAGGAACCAGCATTTACTTACTTAAAGCGCGCTGTTGAACATAAATGTCATGTCATCACGGCTAACAAAGTAATGTTTGCAAAGCGAGGCTTAGAGCTGCAGGAACTTGCCAAAGCAAACGGTGTTTTTGTAGGCTTTGAGGCAACAACAGCTGGTGGTGTGCCTGTTATTAAAACGATGAAAAACATTTTGCTTGTCAATGATGTTAGTCGTATTCAGGGCGTTTTAAATGGCACATCCAACTATATTTTAACGAAGATGCGTTCTCAAGGCTGGTCGTTCGAAAGAGCTTTAAAAGAGGCACAAAATTTAGGGTATGCAGAGGCAGATCCATATAATGATATATCAGGCCAGGATGCCTTTAAAAAATTAATGATTTTAAGTGCTTTGGCATTTGGTGAACAACCAGATTGGGCAGATGTAGAAGTGATTGGGATTGATAGTATTTCAGCAGAGCAAGTGAAAGAAGCGTGTGAAAGGGGCTTGCGTTACCGCCACGTTGCTGAGGTTGAGAAGCTGGCTGATGGTAAAGTCTTCGCAAAAGTTGGTCCACAATTAGTGGATAAAGAACACCCACTTTATCCAGTTGATGACGTCAATAATGCTGTAGCGTTGGATACAAATTATATTGGCACATTAACGCTTATTGGACCTGGAGCAGGTATGTATCCAACAGCGAGTGTGATGGTTGAGGATTATGCGGAAATTATCGGTAAGCGAGCTGGATTTGTAGTAACAATATAATAGGTGAAGAACGTATAGATGCCTATCATTCATTTGTTTGAATGATAGGCATTTTTTAATCCTCATCTTTAACATCAATATCCTCGGGAATAGGTGTATTACGCCAAATTTCGATTTCCTCTTTAATGCGATCTAACTGCTCAAAGTATGTGCTGAACTGTCCGCTATTAATCAGTATTTGGTCCCCATCATACACTGAGCGGATACGTCCCTCATAAACTAGGCGCAGTATTTGATCCTCTGGCACACCAAGTTCAATGGCTGTTTCTTCAATTGTTTTATACATAATTTTCGCTCCTTTTGTTGTTTTTATTATAACGTCCCTTTAAAAGAAAGAAAAAGAAATATGGTAATTGTTTGATATTGGATAAATCTGTATTATTAATGTTAATGAGTGTAAAGGTCGAGGAGGAAATAAAAAATGTATCCATTTTTCGTGCTACTAGCGGCTATATTGTGGGGCATGACAGGAACTGCACAAACATTTTTAGATGATGGAACATCTCCGATAGCAGTAGCAACAGTTCGTTCTGCGATTGGTGGCGGACTATTATTAGCTATTACTATTTTGCTACGTAAAATTAACTTTCGTAAATGGTCGTGGAAATGGACAATTTTAGCTGCCGCGAGTATTGCAATATTCCAAGGTCTTTTTTTCTCATCAATTCGTCTAACGGGTGTAGCTATTGGAACAGTTGCAACGATTGGTAGTGCTCCTGTATTTTCAGGTGTTTTGGAATGGATACTATGGAAAACACGGCCAACAAAGGTGTGGGGAATAGCAACGATAATGGCCATACTCGGGTGTATTTTATTATTTGTTAATAATAGGGAAGAGGCTGTTCATATGGGAGGTATCGGACTAGCTCTTTGTGCAGGTCTCTCCTTTGCATTGTACACAAATATTAGTAAAAAGCTTATGACACAAGAGGAGGCACTACCAGCAGTGGCGATGACGTTTTCAATTTGTACGTTATTTTTACTGCCATTTTCGATAAGTGAAGGTTTTAGCTGGTTAGCCGTTACACATAACTTATGGACGATGCTTTTCATGGGGATTATGTGTACAAGCGTGGCCTATTTGCTGTTTTTAAATGGTCTACAGAAAGTTAATTCATCGACGGCTGTTACACTATCACTAGCAGAGCCTTTAACTGCAGCGATCCTCGGTGTATTTTTAGTAGGGGAATATTTAAGTATGACTTCCTGGATTGGTGTTGTAATGTTATTAGGTGGTATTGTTGTATTGACATTAGGAGGGCGAAAAAAGGTTTGAGAACAAGTCATACAATACAATCTTTTTTATTGCTATTGGCTTATTACACTTGTTGAAACGTAGCAATGTATATAGCTTGATTGGAGCAACGCGGCTCATCGGACGCCCCTAGGAAATCACCCCACGTCATAGTGATGAAATTCATTCAAAACTTAAGAAATTCTTCATTTTTATAATAACTGGTTTTTAAGATTTAAAAGGTACACTATTAATTGAGAGCGAGGTGTATATCATGACGAAACTAACAGTTCTTGTAACAGATGATGATCAAGATATTCGTGATGGTATTGAAATCTATTTAAAAAATGAAGGCTACCATGTGATTAAAGCTGCTGATGGCTTAGAGGCACTTGAAAAGTTAGAAAACAATGAAGTACATTTAATTATTTTAGATATTATGATGCCAAATATGGACGGAATTACAGCGACATTTAAAATTAGAACAGAGCGCAATATTCCCATTATTATGCTTAGTGCAAAGGCAGAGGATGGTGACAAAATTCATGGATTGTCTGTAGGTGCAGATGATTACGTCACAAAGCCTTTTCATCCATTAGAATTGTTGGCTCGGGTAAAATCACAGCTGAGACGATATGTACAACTTGGGACGTACAATGATGGAGCGGCTAAGGTGGAAATCGACGGACTTGTATTGGATGAAGACGCCAAGGAAGTTATTTTAGAAGGAGAGCCTGTTCGATTAACACCAATCGAATATAAAATTACGGAATTATTAATGAAAAATGCAGGGCGTGTATTTTCAATTAGAGAGATTTATGAGCGTGTATGGAATGAGGAAGCCTACAATGCAGAAAATATTGTGGCAGTACACATTCGAAAAATACGTGAAAAAATCGAAGCAGATCCGAAAAATCCACGCTATTTAAAGGTGGTGTGGGGCGTTGGCTATAAAATGGAAAAATAAAATAGAACAGTATGTTACAATTGCAGGGTTTGTAGCAGCGGTTTTTGGGCTAATTTATTTCGGTGTGTTTGCGTATCAGCTAGTAAATGCCCGCTCTTCAGAGGTACTACAATTGCTTGAGAGAATTTTTTAGAGGGGAGTTAAAAGTATGTTAAAAAATTGGAAACCTCTTCTCGCTCTACTATGTTTAATCTGGGTGATTTTCGGTATATTTACATTCTCCAATATCGGGTATAAATATATTGGAAAGTCCTATTTCCAATCTGAAAGTTTCCAGCATGAACTTGAAAATTTTCAGTCAGAGTTAGGACCATTAGTATTAAATGTACCAGCTGCAAAGGATTTGAAAAGTAAAATAGAGGTTACGCAAAATGAAATTGAAGAGCATCGTAATCGCTATGGAACATTAGGATACCAAATAGAAAATATTAAAGCTCAATATGAAGAGCGCATTCAAGAAGCTACTAATGTAAATGCAACGGATTTAAAAACAAAGCTAGAGAAAGAGCGAGATGAGAAAATTAAAGATATTACGACAAACTTTGAGGATGATGAGCATGTCCGTAAGAAAATTCTTGCTGATAAGGAAGCACTCGTTGATCAATATATAAAGGCAGCACAAGATGCAGCAAAGAGATTTGTGAAGGATAATAAGTATTGGTCTTATGAATTAACGAACACTGAAACAGGTAAAACATATAGTTCAGGCGATGTTTCGGACAGTAACGTATATAAAATAAAGTACACTGAGCAGCATCCATTAACTACTGAGAATATTAGTAGAAATTTGGACCATGTTTTTTATGAAAATGATGTCTCTGTTAACACAGATAATCTTAGAGAAACTGCTGATTATACTGGCATCATATCAATCTCAAAAAAACCAGCACAATCTGCAGTTGTGATGGAGGATTATGACCATTTTAAGCGCAATCAATACATTTTCTATTTTATATGGTTAACGAGTATTGTAGCGGCTATTTTTGCATGGAAAGGACGTAAAGAAGTACTGCGAATGGTACTAGGTATAAAGGAAAAAGAAGCTTTTGCAAAGCTGAAAATTGATTTCCAAATTGGATTGTTGTTCATAACTGGCTCTATGTATTGGTTTACATCACATGTTGTTATGGAATCAATTGAATTTTACAATCAATACAATTATGTACGTTTTATTTTGGATATACTATTTGAAGCAGGCGTCTTAATGATTCTTGCGATCGTATTCTTTATTCAGCTAATCTGGTTGTATGATCGAGTGAATACAGCACAGAAATTAGAGGAGAATTTAAAAGCTAGCTATTTATGGTCACTAGGCGAATCAATTACAGATTTATTTATAAATCGTTCCATCGCATTACATTCCATTGTAATGATTGGAGCAGCATTTTTCGGTGGTGGAAGTCTTGTCGCTACAATGGCAAGAGGTGGCGGTTTTCCTTTCTTTGTATTTGTCATTTGCGCAATAATCGGTATACCAGCCATGATTCTCTTCCTCTCTAGAACGGGGTATTTAAACCGAATTATGAAGGATACAAAAGACATGGCGGAAGGACGTTTAAATCGTGATGTGAAGGTAATGGGCAAATCACAACTTGCAGGGCATGCAGAAAATCTTAATCATTTAAGAGAAGGCGTACGCACGTCCATGCATGAGCAGGCAAAAAGTGAGCGATTAAAAACAGAGCTAATTACGAATGTTAGTCATGATTTACGCACACCGTTAACATCCATTATTACGTACACCGATTTACTGAAAAATCCTGATATTACAGAGGAAGAGCGTAAGCAATATATTCATATTCTCGATAAAAAATCAGAGCGTCTAAAAGTATTAATAGAGGATCTCTTTGAAGTATCAAAAATGGCGAGTGGTAATATTGAGCTCCATCGTAGTCGAGTTGATTTAAATCAGCTTGTTCAGCAGGCAGTAGGGGAGCATGAGGAAGATTTAGCGAAGGCACGTTTAGATTTACGAATGACAAATCCTCCTGAGCCAATTTACGCATATGTAGATGGTCAAAAATGGTGGAGACTGATCGATAATTTAATTGTCAATGTATTGAAATATGCATTAGAAGGCACACGTGTCTATGTGACATTAAAACATACTCCTGAGGGCGATGCGGAATTCACAGTAAAGAATGTCGCAAAGTATGAAATTAGCGAGGATGCCGATGAATTATTTGAACGCTTTAAGCGAGCAGATGCTTCGCGCCATACAGAGGGCTCAGGGCTCGGTTTAGCTATCGCACAATCCATTGTAGATTTGCACGGCGCTCGTATGAGTATAGAAATAGATGGAGATTTATTTAAAGTAATCGTCCGAATTCCAGCAGCATAGACAAAAAAACAGCGGCAAACGTATTTGCCGCTGTTTTCGTTATGTTGAAAAATAAAATATGTGAGTAAATCCTTTTGAATGTTGTCGCTATGGCTGTTCTATCCACGGTTGAGGCGGTTCTATCCACGATTGTGGCTGATCTATCCACGGTTAAGGCGGTTCTATCCACGATTGTGGCTGATCTATCCACGGTTAAGGCGGTTCTATCCACGATTGTGGCGGTTCTACCCACGGTTGAGGCGGTTCTATCCACGATTGTGGCAGTTCTATCCACGGTTGAGGCGGTTCTATCCACGATTGTGGCTGATCTATCCACGATTGTGGAGGTTCTATCCACGATTGTGGCTGTTCTACCACGGTAGTGTCGGTTCAATCCGTCGCTCAGAATTCAATTCGTCACCGCGACACTTTATTCCGTCGCTTTGGCCCATTCATCCGTCGTTCTGGCCTATCAATCCGTTGCTCAGAATTCAATCCGTCACTGCGACTGTTTAATCCGTCGCTTTGGCACATTCATCCGTCGTTCCGGCGCATCAATCCGTCGCTCAGAATTCAATCCGTCACTGCGACTGTTTAATCCGTCGCTTTGGCCCATTCATCCGTCGTTCCGGTCTATCAATCCGTCGTTTAGCGGTTCAATCCGTCGCTCAGAATTCAATCCGTCACCGCGACTGTTTATTCCGTCGCTTTGGCCCATTCATCCGTCGTTCCGGTCTATCAATCCGTCGTTTGGCGGGGCCATTCTCGGCATTGGCGGTTCTATCCACGATTTTGGCTGTTCAATCCGTCACCTCGGCTCATCGGATGCCCCCGGACAAGCGCTCAGTCGGGACGGAAATCAACCACTCGTTGTGCCGAAGAGCCATGCTTTATTACCTTAAAGTGCGTAGTTATAAGCCTAAATTTTTGGCAATAATCACTTTCATGACTTCGTTGGTACCTGCATAAATGGACATAACGGGAATATCTCGATATCTTCTAGCAATCTTGTATTCTTCCATATAACCGTAGCCACCATGTAATTGCATACACTGGACAGCAAGCTCACGTGCATTTTCCGTTATCCAGTATTTTGCCATTGAAACTTTTGTTACAACATCATTTCCTGCGATATGTTCTTCTATTAAAGTTTCTAAAAAAGATTTGCCAAGCTCAATTTTTGTTGCCATTTCGGCTATTTTAAATTGTGTATTTTGGAAGTCGCTAATTGATTTTCCAAAAGCTTCGCGTGATTTTACATAATCAATCGTTAAGGCTAGCATATCCTCAGCAGCTGTTTGTGCAGCGATGGCTACTGCTAAACGCTCTTGCTGTAGCTTTTCCATCATATAGATAAAGCCATTACCTTCTTCACCAAGGAGATTTTCTACAGGTACTCGACAATCCTCGAAATATAGCTCAGCTGTGTCCTGTGCGTGCATTCCGACTTTTTCGAGCTTGCGGCCTTTTGTGAAGCCTGGTGTCCCGTCCTCAATCACAAGAAGGCTAATGCCACGATGTTTTTTTTCTGCCTGAGGATTTGTTTTGACAGCAACGACCGCTAAATTTGTATGAATACCATTTGTAATAAATGTTTTTTGTCCGTTGACGATATAGTGATCGCCATCACGAATAGCAGTAGTTTTGATGTTTGCTAAATCTGAACCTGTGCCTGGCTCTGTCATAGCAATTGCTGTAATGTTTTCGCCTGTAACACATTTCGGCAGCCAGCGTGATTTTTGCTCATGTGAGCCGTATGCCTCAATATAAGGCACGACAATATCGTTATGCAAACCAATACCAATAAGGCTCGAACCTACACGCTCAAGCTCTTCTTGGATTATAACGCCAAAGCTAAAATCGAGCCCGAGACCGCCGTATTGCTCTTCTACTTGAGGACATAGATAACCCATTTCCCCGAGCTTACGCCAAAACTCAAGTGGAATAAGGTGATCTTTCTCCCATTGTGGATAGTGTGGCTCAGCCTCTTCTACTAAAAACTTACGTAAGGTTTTACGAAATAACTCATGCTCTGTTGATTCGAATTTATATCTTGTCATTGAAACAGCACCCCTTTTTCGCTCGTAAATGCGTAAATTTTCTCTTGCTATTATTATGTTACTGAAAAAATGGAAAAAATTAAAGTACATTAATCAAAAAGTGGGGTTCATTACCATAACGTAGGGTTAATTTCCGTTCCGACTGGGCTTTGTTGTTGCTGACGCTACGCTTTCGCACAGATAAAACAATTGTTGCTGACGCTACGCTCGCTACGTTTTACAATCATTAATATAGCTAAAGGGGTAAGTAATCACCTAGATTACAAAATTGTCACTTTCCTAGTAGAGATTGTCATGTAAATCATACGATTGAATTACAAGGAAGATGTACACTTGATATAAAGTGCCAATTGGTATCCTTTTTTCCTCTATTTTTTTCTATAAGAAGAATAGTGAAAGTACTTAATGCAAATATTAATGTTAAGTATAATGCTATAATCGATTAAGAAAATATGAAAGTGGAGGACTAAGATATGCCTAAAGTAATTGGTGGAATTCTTTTAATAAGTATATATAGTGCGTTAACTTTTTACTTAGGTTGGGGATTAAGGCAATGGCTTGTGGCAATGGAATGGTTCCGTTACCCAATTTTATATTGGTTAGTGCTGTATATAATTTCATTTAGTATTATTATTGGCAGACTGCATGAGTCTTTACGAGCGTTTTCAATTATTAGTAATTACTGGATGTTCATTTTTGAATATGGATTATTGATTTGTTTGGGAGCAAACATTATTATTTGGCTAAGTCCCTTTAATAGTGTACAGATAATTGGTAGTATAGCAGTTGCAATGTTGCTTGTACTAAGTATTGTGGGCTCCTATTTAGCCTATTCTGCTGTTGTCCGTCATTTAGAAATAACGATGGATAAAAAGAGTAGTGAGCGAGAGTCGTTGAGAGTTGTAGTGGCATCAGATTTTCATTTAGGTGTTCTATCACATAAAAAACATTTACAGCGCTTTGTTACTTTATCGAATGAAGCAAAGCCGGATATCGTTTTTTTAGTTGGGGATATTGTGGATGATGATCCCAAATGGTTTGTTCAAGAGGGAATGGCAGATGTGATGAAGCAATTAACTTCTACATACGGAGTGTATGGTGTACTTGGTAATCACGAATATTACGGTAAGAAAATATCTGAATTTGTTGAAGAGATGGAAAACGCAAATGTAAAGATTATGAGGGACGAAACTATTAGAATCGATAATGCGTTAATATTAACGGGCCAAGAGGATATTACAAACAAGGATAGAAAACAACTAGATGCATTGAAGTTAACAGATGACTTACCTTGGTTTGTAATGAATCATACCCCAAATGATTTAATAACGCCTGCCAAAATGGGCGTAGACTTCCATATGTCAGGTCATACGCATAAAGGTCAATTATGGCCCAATCAGTATATAACGGCTCGTGTATTTGAGCTTGATTATGGTTATAAGAGGAAGGGGAAAATGCATACACTTGTTTCATCAGGCTTTGGCTTTTGGGGTCCTCCAATGCGAATAGGTAGCCGTTCTGAATTATGGGTGGTAGATATCAATTTCCGTTAAATAATAAAGGCGGTAGTAGTTATGCTCATCACCAAAAGTTGTGGGAATATTGTTAATTGGGGTGGAGACTGGGTGACTCCTTGGGGGCCCCCAGGAAGCTTTGCTCTGTGCGAAAGCGAAGCGACAGCAACAAGGTTTTGACTGTGCGAAAGCGAAGCGACAGCAACAAGGTTTTGACTGTGCGAAAGCGAAGCGACAGCAACAACAAAGCGCCTAGTCGGAACGGGAATCAACCACACGTTATGATGATGGGGCAAAGGCTAGTGTTTAGACCGTTTGATGTTAAACAGCTATAATTATATTTTTTGAGTAAATGTTGTCTACTCACAGCTGAAGACTATAGCCAATGTACATGAAAAAGAGTATTTTATTATATGTGGATATTTAATTAATAAAAGGTAAGGTGAAGATGTGGATATCATAGAGTTATTAAAGGCGTTAATTTTAGGTATGGTCGAAGGGTTGACAGAGTTTGCACCAGTGTCATCGACAGGTCATATGATTATTGTGGACGATATGTGGCTAAAGACAGAGGAGTTTTTAGGGATGTATCCCGCCAATACATTTAAAATTGTTGTTCAACTAGGTTCTATATTAGCCGTAGTCGTTGTAATGTGGAAACGAATGTTGAGCTTAGTGGGGCTATATAAAATCGAAGGACAATCTACTTCGATGAAAAATCGCTTCAACTTAATGCATGTTATTGTGGGTATGTTACCAGCAACTGTATTAGGTTTTGCATTTAAAGATTTTATCGATGATCATTTATTTAAAGTAGAGCATGTTATTTATGCTTTAATAGCTGGGGCAATTTTAATGCTTATTGCAGATAAATTTGCACCGAAAAAACCAAAAGTGGATTCGCTAGATAAGATTTCTTATGGTTTAGCATTTAAAGTAGGTTTAGTACAATGTTTATCACTTTGGCCAGGATTCTCTCGTTCAGGTGCAACAATATCTGGTGGTGTACTATGTGGTATGAGTTACCGTGTGGCCGCTGATTTTACTTTCATTATGGCAGTACCAATTATGGCAGGTGCTAGTTTAGTATCTGTACTGAAAAACTGGGATACGCTATCTATGGATTATTTTAGCTTCTATGTAGTAGGCTTCATCAGTTCATTTATTTTTGCATTACTTTCTATTAAATTCTTTGTAGCACTTGTTTCAAAAGTGAAATTAAAGCCATTTGCTATTTATCGTTTAGTACTAGCTGCTGTACTAGCGTTCATTATTTTTATGTAAATTAGAAAGTCACTCTTCTATCAAAGAAAGAGTGGCTTTTTTGTTTATCCCACATATTGTTCAACGATCCACGAAGCGGCTCATCGGACGCCGCCAGTCGGAACGGCACTCAACCTCACGTTATGGCGATTAGCCTAGTTTTTATTTTTTTTTATAAATAGGATAAAGTCGCTTATTAGAAGGATAAAACAACAAATAGACGGATGAAGCTTGTAGAGGGATAGAATCACACATGGAAAGATAAGAAATTCCTAGAAAATGCGCTTGCTAAGTGTTACGCTATAGGCGAATTAATTAGAGGGGTGTTCGGAATATGAAAAAGAAATTATTTATTACGCGTAAGTTCCCGACGCATATAGTTGAGCCGTTAAAAGAGTATTATGATATCGAACAATGGGAGGAGGAGGAAATTGTTATACCGCGGGAAAAACTATTGGCAGCTGCCGCAGATTGTGAAGTACTGTGGGTAACGCTTGCTGACCAAGTCGATGAAGAGTTATTATTACACGCACCCAATTTAAAACTCGTGACCAATTTAGCAGTTGGATTTAATAATATTGATATTAATGCTTTGCGTAAGCGCGGAATAATGGCCACAAATACGCCAGGAGTTTTAACAAATACAACTGCTGATTTTGTCATGGGATTATTGCTTGCGACTGCTCGTAGAATACCAGAAAGCGAACGATATTTACGTGAGGGTAAATGGAAAAGCTGGTATCCAATGCAATTAGTAGGTAAAGATGTTTCAGGAGCTACTATAGGAATTATTGGCATGGGGCGTATTGGCCAGGCTGTTGCAAGACGAGCAAAAGGTTTCGATATGAAAATTTTATATAACAATCGTAGACGTCGCCATGAGGCAGAAGAAATGTATGGATTTCAGTATGTATCGTTAGAGGAACTTTTAAAGCAATCGGATTTTGTTGTTATTATGACACCTTATAATAATGATACGGTAGGTCTTATAGGAGCAGAGGAACTTGCTATAATGAAGGATGACGCGGTGTTAATCAACGCATCGCGTGGTGGCATTATCGAGGAGGACGCACTTTATGAAACTTTGAAAAGTGGTAAGCTGTGGGCAGCAGGTCTAGATGTATTTGAACATGAACCCATTGCGCTGGATCATCCATTATTAACGTTGCCAAATGTTATAGCACTTCCACATATCGGTAGTGCATCGCTTCAAACTAGAACTGCTATGCTGATGCTGAATGTCAATGCTCTTATTGCATATGGGCAGGGCAAGGCTCCGTCGAATCGAATTGATTAATCACACTGAATAACAGATGGAGGTGCCTTTTTGCCACGAAGCGTGAGGGAAACGATTGTCCGTAGTGGAAATCCATTGTTTTATTCATCTATAAGAAAAGGAGCACATCGTAACTAGATGAGCTCCTTTTGTTATGAACAATAGTAGAAATGCGTCTATTATTTATTAAACATATCAAATAAACCGCCGATACCGCCTTCACCTCTAGATTGACCGCCACCGCCTTGAGAAATTGGTGCTGCAGCGAAGACACGGCTTGCTAAACGGCTAAATGGTAATGATTGAATCCAAACTTTACCTGGACCTTTTAATGTAGCGAAGAAGATACCTTCACCACCGAACAATGCAGTTTTTACGCCACCAACCATTTCGATATTGTAATCTACATCGGATGTCATAGCAACTAAGCAACCTGTATCAACACGTAATACTTCACCAGGTTGTAGAGTCTTTTCGTGAATTGCTCCACCTGCATGTACAAAAGCCATGCCATCTCCTTCAAGCTTTTGCATAATAAAGCCTTCACCACCGAAGAACCCTACACCGATTTTCTTCTGGAATTCTACACCAACAGAAACTCCTTTTGCGGCAGCTAAAAATGCATCTTTTTGACAAATGATTTTTCCGTTTAATTGACTTAAATCCATTGGAATAATCTTACCAGGGTATGGAGCAGCAAAATACACATGACGTTTACCTGAACCAACGTTCGTAAATGTTGTCATAAATAAGCTTTCACCTGTAATTAGGCGTTTTCCAGCTCCAAATAATTTCCCCATAAGACCACTATCTTGGCTTCCATTTGAACCGTCACCAAAGATGGTTTCCATATGGATAGAATCGTCCAACATCATTAAAGCTCCAGCTTCAGCTACCACTGTTTCCTGTGGATCAAGCTCAACTTGTACGTATTGCATATCATCGCCATATAATTTGTAGTCAATTTCATGATTATTCATAATAGGATTCCTCCAAAAAAGTAATTTTGTTATATATACGATTATAATTCACATTAGTTTCAATGTATAATTATTTAATTTAGAAAAAAAGGGAATAAGCTAGGAAATGTCGAATATAAAAAACTAGAATGTGTATTTTTTATTTAGCTAAAGATTTTTGTGATTGTTTCTCCAATGCTCACAAAAGACTTCCATCAGTGACCCTACATCCGTGTTTAGCTAAAAGAAAATAAAGTCTCTGGCGATTGTCATCGACGTTGTTAAACCGAAAGCATGCCCTGCAGATTGTCATTTGTTGAAAATTCGGAATTTTGACATATTTACTCTGGCGGATTTGGAAGGGAGTTCTTTGTGCAAAAGCAAAAACAAATCTGGCACAATTATGCCGAGGTATAATTGATTCTCTGTATAGATAGAGTAATAGATGATATCTGTCTGCAGGCAATGTGACTGGTAACAACGGGGCAGAGGCATCATAGAAATTTCAGGGGGTGTTTGTAGTGGAAATCAAAAACTATATCGGTGGTGAATGGGTAACACATTCACATTTACAAAGTATAGCAGTGACCAACCCTGCAAATGGAGAGCAGCTAGCTGTCATACCGCGTTCTACGGCAAGTGAGGTAGATGAAGCGGTAGCGGTTGCCAAACAAGCACAAAGAAACTGGGCATTAGTACCTGCGCCTAAACGTGCTGACTATTTATATGCCATCGGTCAAAAAATGAAAGAGAAGAAGGAACATTTGGCGACCGTTTTAACAAAAGAGATGGGAAAGGTTATTGAAGAAGCTAGAGGTGAGGTACAGGAAGGGATAGACATGGCTTATTATATGGCTGGTGAAGGGCGACGGTTATTTGGGGAGACAACACCTTCTGAGCTAGCTAATAAATTTGCCATGAGTGTACGGGCACCGATTGGAGTTGTAGGTTTAATAACTCCGTGGAATTTCCCTGTAGCCATTGCCACTTGGAAGTCGTTCCCTGCAATTGTTGCTGGCAATACGTTCATTTGGAAGCCGTCTAATGAGACACCAATGATGGCGTATGAAATGGGCAAAATTTTTGAAGAGGTTGGCTTACCAGAAGGAGTAGCAAATATTGTCTTTGGTACAGGTCCAACAGTTGGAACAGCTTTAATTGAACATCCAGATGTTAAGGTCATTTCATTTACCGGCTCTACAACAACGGGTAGTAAAGTGGCGGAGCTAGGTGGTAAACACCTGAAAAAGATTTCATTAGAGATGGGTGGAAAAAATGCAGTCATCGTTATGGATGATGCCGATTTACAGCTAGCTACTGAAGGGATATTATGGAGTGCATTTGGCACTGCTGGTCAAAGATGTACAGCATGTAGTCGGGTTATTGTGCATAAAGATGTAAGAGAGGAATTAGAAAAACGTCTATTAGACGAAATGCAAAAGCTGACAATTGGAGATGGGCTAGATGAAGATGTGAAAATCGGACCTGTGATTAATAAAGCCGCATTGGAAAAAATTAATCACTATGTGCAAATCGGCAAACAGGAAGGGGCTACATTATTAGCTGGAGGTAGAATTTTATCTGAGCCTCCTTATGATAAAGGGTTTTATTATGAGCCTACACTATTTACCAATGTGAAGCCTGACATGATTATTGCACAGGAAGAAATCTTTGGCCCGGTCGTTTCTCTAATTGAAGTAGCAAGTTTGGATGAAGCAATCGAAGTAAACAATGGCGTAAAATTTGGCTTATCAAGTTCAATTTTCTCACAAAATGTTAATACGATTTTCCGCGCGCAACGAGATTTAGACACAGGTATTGTTTATGTGAATGCAGGCACAACGGGTGCTGAAATCCATTTACCATTCGGTGGTACAAAGGGTACGGGGAATGGTCACCGTGATTCAGGTGTAGCTGCTTTGGATGTCTATACAGAATGGAAAAGTATTTATGTAGACTATAGCGGTAAATTACAAAGAGCACAAATCGATACAGAGTAACAGATCAATGAAAGGGGATGTTCTTGATGAAAGTTGTTGTATTAGGTGCAGGTTTGATGGGGAAAGAGGTAGCTCGTGATTTAATAAAAAATAGCAAAGTAGAGCGTGTATTTTTAGGGGATATAGACGTAAAAATAGCGCAAGATTTTGTGGACACGTTAAATACTGATAAGGTTGAGGTTGTGGAGGTTCATGCTGAGCGCGATGACTCGCTGATGGCGGTTATCTCAAAAGGTGATGTAGTCGTTAATGCATTATTTTATTCCTTTAATGAGCGTGTAGCAAGGGCGGCAATTGAGGCTGGTGTTCATTCCGTAGATTTAGGTGGTCATATTGGTGGTGTAACGGAAAAAATATTAGATCTCAACGAAGAGGCGAAAGCAAAAGGTGTAACGATTATTCCAGATTTGGGTGTTGCCCCAGGTATGGTCAATATATTAGCAGGTTATGGTGCTTCGAAATTAGATGAGGTAGAATCTATTAAACTTTTTGTAGGCGGTATTCCTACAGAGCCGAAGCCACCTCTTCACTATACACGAGTGTTTTCTTTAGATGGTGTCTTTGATCATTATACAGAGCCATCAAAGACGATTCAAAAAGGAAAACTACAAGAAGTTCCATCATTATCAGGTGTTGAACCTATTTATTTCGATGGTTTTGGTGTGCTTGAGGCATTTTATACATCTGGCGGTATATCGACATTGTATAAGACATTCCCAAATGTCCGCACATTAGAATATAAAACAATTCGTTATAAGGGACATGCAGAGAAATTTAAGCTATTAGCAGATTTAGGCTTCCTTGATGCTAGTAATAAGGTAGAGGTAGAAGAACAGGAAGTTCCTGTGCGTGCAGTAGTTCGTGAGGCACTTAAAAAGAAGCTTGAGCTTGGTACAAAACCAGATGCAGTGCTACTGCGTGTTATTGTAGCGGGTGAAAAAGCACAACAACAAGTGACTTATGAATACGAAATGGTTGTGCGTAAAGATATGACGATTAATGAAACAGCTATGGCTCGTGCAACAGCAAATACAATTTCAGTCGTTGCACAAATGATTGGTGAAGATAAAATTACAGAGCGCGGTGTATTTGCGCCTGAATCAGTTGTACCGGGCGATACTTATATTGAAGAGATGGCAAAACGTGGTGTTGTCATTAAGGAAACATCTCATAAATCTGCAATGATCGTGAAATGGTAGGTGCGTGGTCATGAATTTCGAATTTTCCACTGAGCAGGAAATGCTACGGAAAACAGTACGGCAGTTTGTGGAGGATGAAATCATTCCACATATTGCGAAGTGGGATGCTGAAGGTGGCTTCGATCCGAAGATTTGGTCAAGACTTGCTGAGCTTGGCTTAATGGGTGTCTGTGTACCAGAAAATTACGGTGGCAGTGGCATGGATTACAATGCGCTTGCTATCGTCTGTGAAGAACTTGAACGTGGAGATACAGCGTTTCGCACAGCTGTTTCAGTTCATACAGGCTTGAATAGTATGACCTTAATGCAATGGGGGACTGAGGCCCAAAAACAGCAATACCTTGTTCCACAGGCGAAGGGGATCCGGATTGGAGCGTTTGGTTTAACGGAGCCTGGAGCGGGATCAGATGTAGCCGCAATGTCTACCACCGCCGTAAGGGATGGAGATTTTTACGTATTAAATGGGCAGAAAACATGGATTTCTTTATGTGATATAGCTGACCACTTTATCGTCTTTGCCTACACTAATAAATCGAAGAAACATCATGGTATTAGCGCCTTTATCGTAGAGCGTTCCATGGCGGGCTTTACATCGAAGGCCATTAAAGGAAAATATGGTATTCGTGCTGGTAATACTGGTGAGCTCTTTTTTGAAGATCTACGTATACCTGTAGAGAATCGTCTAGGAGAAGAAGGAGAAGGTTTTAAAATTGCAATGTCTGCGCTAGATAATGGCCGTTTTACAGTAGCAGCTGGTGCTGTAGGTCTCATTCAAGCATGTATCGAGGCGAGCGTGAAATACTGTCATGAACGCGAAACATTTGGAAAACCTATTGGTGAGCATCAGCTAGTAGGGCAAATGATTGCCAAAATGGAAGCGGGCTATCAAATGAGTCGCTTGCTTGTATATCGTGTTGGTGAGTTAAAAAACAAAGGTGTGCGCAATACGCGTGAGACATCATTAGCAAAGTGGCAGGCTTGTGATTTTGCCAATAAGGCTGCGGATGATGCTGTACAAATTCACGGGGCATATGGTTACTCGGATGAATACCCAGTCGCACGTTATTTACGTAACTCGAAAGCACCGGTCATCTATGAAGGTACACGTGAAATTCATACAATTATGCAGGCTGACTATGTATTAGGAAAACGCCAAGATAAGCCATTAGCAAATATGCTACCAAAATGGCCGTTTGAAGAGTAACCATTTAAACACATGAATACCAAGAAACGAATGTCAAATAAAAAACAACTTGGCCCCCTTTCTAAGGAGAGGAGGCTAAGTTGTTTTATTTTGATTTTAAAATGAAATTTAATTACTTATTTTGATTAAAGTTGTTCACAAACATTGATTTTAATATAGATTTCCGCTACAGGCTACTCGCTAACCTGATCTCATTACCTGAACCTCGGTTTTTACAGTATTTAATTAGTTTTTTTATCAGGTGTGTTGATTAACCATTTTTATCCACCATGATGTTGATTTCTTTGATAGAAAGAGCTTGTTTTTCGATAAAAGCCCAAATAGTTTCGATAAAATAAGATTTTGTTTCGATAAAAGCCCAAATAGTTTCGATAAAATAAGATTTTGTTTCGATAAAAGCTCAAATAGTTTCGATAAAGAGCGATTTAGTTTCGATAAATCTTCAAAGTATTCCTATAAAACGAACGAAAGTAGCTTTAGCGATTCTGTTTTGGGGCTCGATACTAAATAGCAACAAGAAAAACCCTTTCATCGATCAATAATAAACCTATTTTTTCCTAATCAACACGCCTGTTTTTTTATAGTATTTGACAATGAAGATTATTTGATTTAGTATAAACTTAAAATATTTTAATTAAAAAATTTTAAGTTTATTGCAGAAAGGAGAAAAAGTGTGTTGAATGAACTCTTTGAAGATTTGTATATGAAACTTGCTGTGAATTTTTATAAAAATGCATCTCACAACCAAACAGTAGAGATTGAAAATATAAGTGCTGTAGAAATGGCATCCCTTGAAGTTGTATATTTCTTAAAAAACCCTACCTATAGCGAGCTTGCAGAGTTTTTTAATATATCACAGCCGAATGCCACGTATAGAATCAATAAATTGATAAAAAAAGGATATCTTACAAAATTCAATGACGAAAAAGATAAACGTGTATATTACCTTCAAGTAACAGATAAATTTATGGATTATTACTGTCTGAATGATAATTATATTAATAATATGATTACAAATTTGAAAAAAAGATGTACCGCAGAGGAAATAGAACAATTTGAAAAAATGTTAAAAATATTAACACAAGAAGCTATGGAGTAATTACAGATGGAATTAAAATTTGAAAAATAGGATGAGAAATATTTAAACAGTGTGCAGTTCTACATAGTAAAAGTTTATTTCTGCAGCTTGAAATTTTTGTTCGTATAACATTATTCCTCAGAGATGGAAAGCTTAAAAAGATTGATCTCGGTCACTCCTAATCGTCTCTGAAAACGATATTGTAAAAGAAAAGGCTCATCACCAAAATTTGTGGATGACATTTTTGATGTATTTGATCTTCGTTACGGCTGGGCGACTCCTTGGGGATTAGCGTCACAGATGAGACCCTGGAGCGAGCAAGTAGAGGAACGAAGGCTAAGAGCATCACGTCCTGTGATAACGCCTTCGTGACCTACATCGTGTAGGCCTAAGCGGCTCATCGGACGCCCCTTGGAAGCTTTGCTCTGTACGAAAGCGAAGCGGCAGCATATGTTTTATCTGCGCGAAAGCGAAGCGGCAGCGACATATGTTTTATCTGCGCGAAAGCGAAGCGGCAGCGACATATGTTTTATCTGCGCGAAAGCGAAGCGGCAGCGACATATGTTTTATCTGCGCGAAAGCGAAGCGGCAGCGACAATTGTTTTATCTGTGCGAAAGCGTAGCGACAGCAACAACAAATGTTTTCTGTAGCGAAAGCAAAGCGACAGCTACAAATGTTTTCTGTAGCGAAAGCAAAGCGACAGCTACAAATGTTTTCTGTGCGAAAGCGAAGCGTCAGCAACAAATGTTTTCTGTGCGAAAGCGAAGCGTCAGCAACAAAGCGCCCAGTCGGAACGGAAATCAACCACACGTTATGGTGAAGAGCCAAAGAAAACCTAGATGTACAGTTATTTGAAGAAAGCATCTTTCATTCTTTCAGGTACAAATCTTTATTAGTAGGATTGCAAAAGCGTTTAGATATTGAAGTTTCTATTTCAGATTTCAAGCGTGATGAACGGGAAACACCAAATATGATTGATAAGAAATTGGGAGATCTACGATGAAAAAACTAACCTTTGGAGAGATGACATGGAATGGATTTATGAATTATTTCAACAGTATGGATACTATGTTGTATTAGTTGGTTTGCTGTTAGAATATATCGCTTTTCCATTTCCAGGGGAGCCAACATTAGTTTATGCAGGGTATTTAGTACATACGGGAGATTTAAACTTACCGATATTAATTATACTATCGTTTATTGGGACAAGTGTTGGGATGACGATTCAGTATTTTCTAGGTAATAAACTAGGTATGCCGTTTATACAAAAGTATGGAAAGTATGTATTTTTAACACAGAGGAAAATCGATTTAACGAAAATGTGGTTTGATAAATATGGATATTTCCTGCTTTTTATTGGGTTTTTCATTCCAGGCGTACGTCATTTTACTGGATACTTTGTAGGAATAATCAATTTATCATTTCGCCGTTTTGCAATAATAATTTATTCAGGTGCTCTGTTTTGGGTATCGTTCTTCTTAATTGGTGGTTACTGGTTAGGTGATAAAATGCATTCTGTCATTAGTATGATGGGACAACATGTCTGGGAGATTGTTTTTGGTGTTATTATAATTGTAGCTATTATCCGATTCCGTAAACAATTGAAACGTTTATTTGTACAAAACACAAATTAATTTGGAACCCATTCTATGTAAAAAGTTAGAAGCCTCATAGACAGTTAGAGATATTTCACATCAATGATTCTTATAGAAAGAGATGTTGATACATGAAGAAAACAATTAAAGAACAGTCGATATTAATTATACTTCTAAGCAATGTATTCATTGCTTTTCTTGGAATTGGTCTTGTCATTCCAGTTATGCCGTCATTTATGAATAGCATGCAATTATCAGGAAAAACGATGGGTTATCTTATTGCCGTATTTGCGATGGCACAACTACTTATGTCACCACTCGCAGGTCGTTGGGTTGACCGTTATGGCAGGAAGAACATCATCACAATCGGTTTATTCCTTTTTGGTATTTCAGAACTTATCTTTGGTTTAGGCACGCATGTATCGGTGCTTTATTTATCGAGAATGTTAGGGGGAATTAGTGCCGCCTTTATTATACCAGGTGTTACTGCATATGTTGCAGATATTACATCAGTTCAGGAACGACCAAAAGCGATGGGGTATGTTTCTGCCGCCATTAGTACTGGCTTTATTATAGGACCTGGCTTTGGAGGCTTTATTGCAGAATACGGTATACGCATGCCCTTCTTCTTTGCGGCAGCTATTGCCTTTGTAGCGTGCATTTTATCAATATTTATTTTAAAAGAGCCGCTTACAAAGGAACAGCTTGCAGAAATTTCTGCTAAAACAAAACAAACAAACTTTATAAACGATTTAAAAAAATCACTTAGTCCGCTTTATTTCATTCCATTTATCATTGTATTTGTACTAGCTTTCGGCTTGTCTGCATATGAAACTGTTTTTAGTCTATTTTCTGATCATAAATTCGGCTTCACACCGAAGGACATCGCAACCATTATTACGATAAGCGCAATCTTCGGTGTTATTGTACAAATATTTATGTTTGGAAAAATGGTAGATAAACTCGGTGAAAAGAAATTGATCCAATTATGTTTAATTGCAGGTGCAATATTGGCGGTTGCGTCCACCGTGATCTCTGGATTTTGGGCAGTGTTGGTGGTAACTTGCCTTATCTTCCTCGCATTTGACTTGCTTCGTCCGGCATTGACGACGTATTTATCAAAAGCTGCCGGTAAAGATCAAGGATTTATTGCTGGAATGAACTCAACCTATACGAGCTTAGGTAATATCATTGGGCCAATGTTAGGTGGAGTACTATTTGACGTAAACGTCCACTATCCTTATCTTTTCTCTGCTGTTATTATGGTCATTGGCATCGGTATTACATTTGTGTGGAAAGAAAAACAATTGACAGAAAACTTAGCGGAATAATTAGAAAAGTGGAGGAAGCCTTCGGAACAATAAAAACCCAAATTGTACCCGTTGTTATTCTCTTTGTGGATCTAGACAATTCCCTAACTCGAAAAGTTTTACCTAGTATTATCGTTTACTTAAATTCACAATATAATTAGCAGTTTGGGGAGAAGTCGAGAAATCAATTTCGCATTTATCTCACCACCTTCAGAGGAGGATTTTTCTGTACCTGTCGCTATAAAAACATTTACCGAATGAAAATTCTATTTTTCAAGGTGAGCTGTAAGACTGTTTTTTATCCATTGTGTTGATTTGAATGAATAGGAGGTTTATTATACTGTGAAACATATACCATGTATGATTACAATTGGAAACTTTATTTGCGGACTTCTTGCTATTCGCTCTTTGTTTATTCAAGATTTCTATACAGCAGCGTTCTTCATTTTTGTTGGTATGTTTCTTGACTTTTTCGACGGCATGGTCGCACGTAAGCTAAATGCCGTTTCGGATATTGGGAAGGAACTTGATTCTTTCGCTGATTTGATCACGTTTGGTGTGGCTCCGGCTATGCTTGCTTACAATGTAGCATTGTATAGTATTCCGTATATTGGGATTTTGTGTACGCTGGCATATGGCACTTGTGGTGCTATTCGCCTTTCCAGATTTAATGCTCATCACAGCAAGTCTCCAACATTCATTGGAATGCCGATTCCATTTGCAGGAATATGTCTTGTTATATTAAGTTTCATGAATAACTCAATCGTATTAGCAGTAAGCACATGTGTACTTTCTTATTTGATGGTGAGCACAATTAAGTTTCCACATTTTAAAAGACTTGCGGTTGAAAATTCAGAGGTGGAAAGATGGGAACAGTTCAAGAATTAATCGGATCTTATGGGTATCTAGCAATTTTTTTAATGTTGATTCTTGGAATCGTTGGATTGCCGATACCCGATGAAGTCCTAATGACAATTGTCGGTTATTTTACAAATATTCATGTCCTGAATTATGAACTTGCTATTTTCGTTAGTTTTGCAGGAGCGCTTATAGGGATGATGATCAGTTATCTAATCGGAAGAAAAGCTGGTCGTCCTTTAATAGCGAAATATGGAAAATGGATAGGGCTGAAAGAGAAGAGAATGATGAAAGTAGAAAGGTGGATGAAGAAATACGGGCCGTTCTCACTTGTTTTCGGGTACTTCATTCCCGGTTTCAGACACGTAACCTGTTACTTTGCGGGAATCGGCAAAATGAGATTAAAAACATATATTACGTTTGCTGCGATTGGTGCCTTTATATGGTGTTTCACCTTTATTACAATTGGAAAGGTCGTAGGGGTTATACAGGATTAATCCCATTTCTTAACGCACAAAGTGGCTGGGACATAACCGATTAAAACTTAAAAAAGCGCGAGAAATCAAATTTAAAAGTTGATTTCTTGCGCTTTTTTGATGTGAAATATTGTGAAAAAATCATAGGTGGATATGATTTTAACAACCAATTCAAGATAACATCGGGTTTCCCAGATTCCTCTGAAATTAATCGAGCTAAACAATAATGCATACACATAAAGGCAAATAGTGCCTGTACCATAATACTGTTCATCACTTTCGTTCGGTTTCTTCCGCACCTTCGTTTCTACGCGTTATCTGGAAATACTGTCACGATCACACCATCCGTATTATTGCCCGATACCTCATAACGAAGATTGGCTGGCACATTAATAGTGGTATTTTCAGTAACAGGATAATAAAAGACCTCATATTCTTGACCATTTACAGTAGCAGAAATATGTTCTTCTTCTTTTAGATAGTCTAAATATTCCTCTAAAACAAAATTCTTTTCTTTCATAATCGCACTATGTGGTAAACCGACATAGCGGATATGCCATGGTTCATTCATAATTCCCGTTATGTCCGTTTTATCCTCTGGATAACGTAGCGTAAACCCGTATTTCCAAGCGTTCTTTGCAATCCACTCTCCCTCAGGTGCTATCTCCATTTTCCCTTGGGTACTTCCCACATCAAGCGATAAACTTAAATTGTGTTCGCTGTGACCGGCTGGCAAGGCACGATTGGAACCCATTTGTTCATAAAGTTTAGTTTGCTCATCAAATCCTCGAAAACCACTCGTAATTAAAAAACTAGAAACTCCATCTTCTCCCGCATCAAGAACCATATCCGAAAATTTACGTGCTATATCTTCTGATAAATATATTTCGCTATTAAACATTCTGTATCCTTTTACCAATTCATCACGAGCATTTAAATTGATGATATCTGATTTTATACTTTCATTGTGAACTGGGTGCTTACTGTTAACCAAAAGTAAATTTCCTTGATAAATTTGTTCTTCTGGAATTTCTACTTTTTTCATATTTTCAGAAGACGAATTACCGTCCACTACACCATTTTCATTATAGGCTTTTTCACCTTGAAAGAACGGTACTATTTTAAAGGCTGTCACACCTAAACATATTGCGAAAATTAATAAAAAGACCCGCTTTTTCATTCTTAACTGCTCCCTTATTCTTCTTTACTTAAAATATTATAAATAAAACTAATGAAGAAAAAGGTAGGATAAATCTTAAGTTTATCTTAAATTACGTACTTAAAAGTATGAAGCTATCTTAACTATTGTGGTTGATTTCTTTGATAGAAAGAGCTTGTTTTTCGATAAAAGCCCAAATAGTTTCGATAAAATGAGATTTTGTTTCGATAAAAGCTCAAAAAGTTTCGATAAAGAGCGATTTTGTTTCGATAAATCTTCAAAGTATTCCTATAAAACGAACGAAAGGAGCTTTAGTGATTCTGTTTTGGTCCACATTTTATAAAGAATACTAGTGTATTTGACCAATAAAATTCATTCTCCCTCGTTTTTCTTTATCTGACATTTCAAAAATTAAATTCAGAATACTGTAACTTTTCTATTCTGTGGTAGTCTAATTAATAAACAACTTTATGAAAGGAAGGAAAAATGATGAAAAATAAGTGGATAGCCATTTTACTCATCGCCGTACTAGCTATTTTACCAGGAACTTTTTCGTTAATAGTGCCCCAAAAAGCGGAGGCACAGGAAGCAAGTACGAGTACGAAAACGCATAGCTGGCAAGCGTCCTTTACAGAGGCATTAAAGGAAAGCGAAATAACGGATGCCAATGTATACGTAACAAATAGCAAAAATAAAAAGGTGTTAGCAACAATAACATTGGGAGACGATAAAAAGACACTTATCGTTAGCGGATTAGCACCTGATAGCTATAAATTACATGTGAATAAAGAAGCATTTGCACGAAGCGGAACTAAAACAGCCTCACAAGTAATACCATTTACCATCATTGAAAAGCTAGAAGCAGTAAAATCAGAAAAAGAGCTGCAGCAATATTTCGAAGCACTTTTAGCCAACCACCCACAAAAAGAATTGGACTATGAAGCAACCGTAGAAGTGGCAAGCAGCGAAGATAAAGCGAGCACAAACAACGCCTCTACAACAAATAATCAAGTAGAAGGAGTGGAGGAAGGCGATATTGTTGTTGTCAAAGATGGCTTTATTTATGCTGTAAAAGATCAAGGCATTAATGTAGTTGATGCGAAAGATCCAAAAAATTTAAAGTTAGCGACAACAATCAAGCTGAAAGAATCACAATATATTTCAAAGCTAGCATTATATGATCATTTATTAATAGTGATAGGGGATGAATATCTAGAAAAAGTAGGCACAAGCATGTCGACAGCTACTTTGTATGATATTTCAAATCCAAAGAATCCAAAGCTTATACGTGAAGTGGGGCAAGAGGGATATTTACAGGATATTCGAATTACAAATGGCACATTATATTTAATCGGTAATATGTATCCGAATTATTGGATGCTTAGAGAGCAAAAAGCGCCAGATTTAAAACCAAAAACATTTGATAGTTTAGAAGGTAAAGAGTACAAAAGCTTACCTTTAGAGAAAATTTCTATTTTACCAAATACTATGGATGGAACATATAGCTTAATTACAGCTGTAGATTTAAAAAATGGTGCCAAGGCAACTGTGAATACTAAAGGTTATTTAGGTGGCAGTAGTGGGCTTTATATGTCAGAGAATGCACTTTATTTAACAACACCAATTTATGATAGAAGTCCAGCCGTTCCTGCTACTGGTCGCATTACGGATATGATCTGGATGCCAAGAACTACTGATACACAAGTGTTTAAGTGGGATGTTGATGGAACTACAATGAATTTTGTAGGTACTACGGAAGTGAAAGGATCCGTGTTAAACCAATACTCAATGGATGAGTATAAGGGCAATTTCCGCATCGTTACAACTGAAGGAAATACGTGGAATGAAAAAGATATATCACGTAATCACCTATTTATTTTAGATGAAAATTTACAACAACTTGGTGCAGTAAAAGATTTAGCTCCTGGTGAAAAAGTGTATTCTGCACGCTTTATGGGTGAAAAAGCATATGTGGTAACATTTAAGCAAGTGGATCCACTGTTTGTTATTGATGTGGCAAATCCGAAAAAGCCAACTGTACTAGGTGAGCTGAAGGTTCCGGGTTTTAGTAACTACTTACACCCATTAGACGATACGCATTTAATCGGCATTGGCTATGATACAGAGCAACGTTATGATGCAAATACGAAGCGTAATTTTACAGTGACAACGAATATGAAGATGTCATTGTTTGATGTTTCAGATTTCAAAAATCCAAAGGAACAATCAACAGTAAAAATCGGTGGTAAGGGCTCGTACTCGGATGTTCAATACAATCCTAAAGCGCTATTCCGCAATAAGGAATACAATTACTTTGGTTTCCCAATTGTCCTTTATGATGCAGGGAAGGGTGATGAAATCGTCTACAAAGGTCAGGGCGCACAAATCTATGAAATCACTACGGATAATGGAATTGTACTGAAAGGAAATATCATTAATGAAAACACTAGCGAGCCGTATGAAAATTGGGAGCAACTCGTACAGCGTGTAGTCTATATAGATGACACTCTTTACACAGTAGCACGCAATGAAGTGAAGAGCTATCAGTTAAAGGACTTCAAACCTCTAGATACATTAACGATCAAATAAAAAGAAAGTCCAATAAACTCAAGGTGGAGTTTATTGGACTTTTCATGTTGTTGAAAAACTATTATGTCAATGAAATTCAGGTGTCCTATCAAATAAAGTAAGGCTCTTCTGCAAAACGTGGGGGAGATTTTCGTGCTAGCTGGGGGGCGTCCGATGAGCCGCTTCGCCGGAACGAAGATCAACCACTTCGCTTAGTATTTATCTTCTGGCATACCTCTCTCATTTATAATGATAAAGGAAGTGTCAGCAATGAGTGTTTTTTGTGCGAAAGCGAAGTGCTAACGTAGCGGCAGCAACAAGGTTTTGTCTGTGCGAAAGCGAAGTGCTAACGTAGCGGCAGCAACAAGGTTTTGTCTGTGCGAAAGCGAAGTGTTAACGTAGCGGCAGCAACAAGGTTTTGTCTGTGCGAAAGCGTAGTGTTAACGTAGCGGCAGCAACAACCAATGCTTTTATACGGGGACAAAACTGGTCAAAACCTTAAAAAGCGCGAGAAATCAATTTAGAAACGTTGATTTCTCGCGCTTTTTTTGATGTTAGATTTTTAGACGCAAATTATCAGTGCGTTCAGATAGTGTTTCGAAGGTAGATGTCGATATTTTTCAAAAGTTGGGTGATAAATCGAAAAAGTTGGGTGATAAATTAAAAAAGTTGGTCGATAAATCGAAAAAGTTAGTCGATAAACAATCAAAAGTTCTCGATAAATCTCAAAACTGTAGCTCATTAAAGATTTTTGTCGCTATCATTGCGCTCTGCTCCACTTTTGCGACAGAGAACTTGCGACTGCCGTTGTCTACCGTAGTCGCTAAGTTTTCTTTGGTCAGTTATTTTTGACGATATGGAAGAATTTCTGATACTGTAACGAATTCATAGCCCTGCCCTTGTAAATAAGCCATTACAGCATCAAGTCCGTCAGCAGTTGATTGATGAATATCATGCATTAAGACGATGGCATTATTGTGCAAATTATTTTTAACATTAGGTAGTAACTGTTTAGCATCGCGATGCTTCCAGTCCAACGTATCAATCGTCCATAAGACAACAGGGACAGGAATTTGAGCGTTAATAGCATCATTTGTTGCGCCGTATGGTGGTCTAAATACAGTTGGACTTTGATTAATTGCTTTCTCTATCTCCGCAACTGTTGATGTGTATTGCTTCAGTGCTGACTCTAGTGACAGTTTTGTTAGTATAGGATGGTTCCATGAATGATTACCTATTTCGTGTCCACGTGCAAGAACGTCTTTAGCGATATCAGGGTAATGTTGCACACGACTACCAAGCATGAAAAAGGTAGCTTTTGCATGATACTTATCGAGAGTATCTAAAATTTGTTCTGTAACCTTTGGATGTGGGCCATCATCAAAAGTTAAGGCAATACGCTTAACATTTGGGTCACCATTATTGATTGGTTTCGTCGGCTTTGCCATCGCAATCTGAAAATCAGAGGCTAACAACGGGTTAATAAGTGAAAGGGGAAGCTTCACAATTGGCGAACCAGCTGCACCGCTAGCAATCTCATACTCATCAAAATAGAATTGTAACGAATCATCAACAATGGCAAAGCGATTGAAGTTAGACCATTTCGGTTCGGTTGCCTTTGATAGCTCATCCTTGATAAGCTCATCTTTTAACTTGGGGTTTTGTTGTAAGTCATTACGTACATGAGTTGCTAATGTCGATAAGTTGTTTTCATCGTTGTTCAATAATTCTTTAATGGAAATCAGGTCACCAGTTTCATTATTGATGAAGAATGTTTTTGTTGAAACTTCTTGATTAGCTCCACCCGTGTACAGCACTTTTGTTAGAACAAAGGAATAATAGTGCTTTTGATATGGGAAAGTTTCCAGACTAATATTAAGTTCGCCCGTTGCCTTTTTATCTTTATTTTTTTTCATAGATGACAGATAGTTTTCTTTGGAATCTTTTATGTACTGTAAGACAGCATCGTTAAAAGCTTTATTATCTGTTTCTGGATAATGCAAAGCAAAAGGAGTTCGCTCATCATTAGAAACATCTGTTACAATACGTATACCTGGAAACGCAGAGTTTTCTGTAGAAACTTTACTCGTTATTGGTGGTTCCTCTTTTGAGGCACTTATTTTTTGAAACTTAAAGTCATCCTTTGATAGGAGAATGACTAAAATAATTGTTGTTAATGTAATGATGAGGCCAACTAATAGGAAATCAATCATTGGGCCGCGTCTTTTTCTTTTGCTTCTTCTTCTGCGTTCCGGCATTTTGATGGATACGCTCCTTTCCTTATTTATTCTTCTATATAATCAGACGTGTTAGTCATTGAAAAAGTTATATGAATCTACGAACTTTTGTAATCAATTTATAGGGAACCGATCTTCATGAATAAATAACTCAATAACTTACACTTTTCAGCATATGACAGCCAAAGTGTTTTTGTTAAAAGTTAAAACTTTCAGTTGAGTTTTTATGTGCATTTCGATACTATGGGCAAGGAACCTTTTGAAGGAGGCAGATAGCTTAATGGCTTTACATGAAGCGGATAATGAATTTACGATTGACTGCTTATTACTTGCAGGGCGTATTATGATTGAAAGTGGTGCAGAAACATACCGTGTGGAGGATACGATGCTACGCATGGCACATTCTCAAAATATGCTGGATGCGCAATGTTATGCCACACCAACAGGGATCATTTTTTCTTTAGGCAAGACACAGCCAACGAGAATCACATCGATTTCCAACAGAATTACAGATTTACAAAAAATAGCCTTGGTAAATTCAGTATCTCGGAGACTCACATCTCACATGATAACATTAGAAGACGCTTATGACGAGCTAAAGTCGATACAAAAAACAAATTATTTTTTGCCAACATATATTCAAGTCATAGCAGCAGCTCTTTCGAGTGGTTGTTTCCTTATAATGTTTAAGGGGGGATGGTCTGATTTTCCGGTTGCATTTTTAGCGGGAGGGTTAGGCTTCCTAGTGCTTGTGATGATAAATCATTTAACAAAAGTAAAATTTTTCTCAGAATTTACGGCTTCATTAGTAATAGGATATATTGCTGTCTTAGCAGTGAACTATGGCTATGGTGCGGAATTAGACAAAATTATCATTAGCTCCGTTATGCCGCTCGTACCAGGTATTTTAATTACGAATGCAGTTCGAGATTTAATGGCAGGTCATTTTATGTCAGGGATGGCAAAGGGAGCGGAAGCTTTTTTAACGGCTTTTGCCATTGGTGCAGCTATTGCTGTCACTTTATCGTTTTAGGAGGCAGACGACATGGACTATATCATACAATTGATTGTTAGTTTTTTTGCCACTGCTGGTATCGCAATAATATTTAATGTACCTAGAAAAGCCTTACTTTATTGTGTTTTGGTTGGGGTAATAGGCTGGATGATATATTTCGTCCTAACAGAACATGGAATGGATGTTGTGAATGCCTCATTCTATAGCGCATTTGTAATTGCTATTGTTGCGCATTTATATGCTCGACGCTTTAAAATGCCAATGATTATTTTTATTGTTGGTGGTATCATCCCGTTAGTTCCGGGAGGTATGGCTTACAATGCAATGAGAAATGTTGTAGAAGATGATTATTTACAGGGGCTACAGTATGGATTAAAGGCATTTTTAATTACAGGTGCCATCGTTATGGGGCTTGTATTCGCAGAGGTATTTATACAGCTTATTTTCCGTTCTGTCCGTACTAGTAAAGCGACATTCCAGAAGGTTTATAAGAAATAAGGCTTTACAGCAAATGTAGGGGAGAACATGGCGGATAGAAAGGCCAGAGCGACGGATAGAAGCCAGAGCGGCGGATAGAAAGGCCAAATGACGGATAGAAAAGTCAAAGTGACGGATAGAAAGGCCAGAGCGAAGGATAGAAAAGTCAAAGTGACGGATAGAAGCCAGAGCGACGGATAGAAAGGCCAGAGCGAAGGATAGAAAAGTCAAAGTGCCGGATAGAAAGACCAGAGCGACGGATAGAAAGGCCAAAGTGGCGGATAGAAGCCAGAGCGATGGATAGAAGAGTCAAAGTGCCGGATAAAAAGACTAGAGCGACGGATAGAAAGCCAAAGTGCCGGATAGAAGCCAGAGCGACGGATAGAAAGGCCAGAGTGGCGGATAGAAAGACCAGAGCGACGGATAGAAAGGTCAAAGCGGCGGATAGAAGCCAGAGCGACGGATAGAAAGGCCAGAGTGGCGGATAGAAAGACCAGAGCGACGGATAGAAAAGTCAAAGTGACGGATAGAAAGACCAGAGCGACGGATAGAAAAGTCGAAGTGACGGATAAAAAGACTAGAGCGAAGGATAGAAAGCCAAAGTGACGGATAGAAGCCAGAGCGACGGATAGAAAGACCAGAGCGACGGATAGAAAGGTCAAAGCGACGGATAGAAAGCCAAAGCGAAGGATAGAAAGCCAAAGTGACGGATAGAAAAGCCAAAGTGACGGATAAAAAGACTAGAGCGAAGGATAGAAAGCCAAAGTGACGGATAGAAGCCAAAGTGACGGATAGAAAGGTCAAAGCGGCGGATAGAAAGGCCAGAGCGACGGATAGAAGCCAGAGCGATGGATAGAAAGGTCAAAATGACGGATAGAAAGACCAGAGCGACGGATAGAAAAGTCAAAGTGACGGATAGAAAAGTCAAAGTGACGGATAGAAAAGTCAAAGTGACGGATAGAAAGCCAAAGTGACGGATAGAAGCCAGAGCGACGGATAGAAAGGTCAAAGTGGCGGATAGAAAGGCCAGAGCGACGGATAGAAAAGTCAAAGTGACGGATAGAAGCCAGAGCGACGGATAAAAAAGCCAAAGCCAAAGAAATAATAAACACGAAAAAGGAGGTTACGTTCATAAACGTAGCCTCCTTCTTTAAATTAACTATTTAACGAGTAGTGCTGCAATTTCCTCAGCAGTAGTTGGTTTACTAATATAGTAACCTTGAATCGCATCACAGCCATAAGAAGTCAAAAGGTCTGCTTGTTCAGCTGTTTCAACACCTTCTGCTACAACTCTAAGTTCCATAGATTTTCCGAGTTGTACCATACCGTTTATTAGCTTTTGTGTTTTTTCAGATTTTAATAAAGAACTTGTAAATGCTTTATCGATTTTCAATGTTTCTATTGGTAAAATCTGCATATATCTGAATGAGCCATATCCGGTACCGAAATCATCTAGTATAAAGGCGATACCTTCATTTTCAAGCTTACGCATTTGCTGCGTGATAAAGGTAGCAACTTCTGCTTCTAAGGCAAATTTCTCTGTAATTTCAATTTGAATAAGATTTGCGGGACAGCCTGTTTTCTCTAACATTTCAAGTATTGAATTTGCCATGTTTTTATCACGGAATTCGCGTACAGAAGAGTTAATGGATACTTTTAAGTCAAGACCGGCTTTTTTCCAGATTAGAGCCTGTTCACAAGCTTTTTCTAACATAAAGGAACCGATATTATTAATGAGACCCGTTTCCTCAGCAATTGGTATCAGCTCATCAGGTGAGACAACGCCTATTACTTCATCTTCCCAACGGACTAATGCTTCTACAGCTGTGATGTTACCTGAAGAAACATCAAATTGTGGCTGATAAAGGACTTTTAGATTTTTTTGGTCAAGTGCCTGAAGTAAACGTTTTTCAATTAAAGCTTTCCGATTTAATGCCTTATGTGTTGCTTTTGATAGCGCGACGACTCTATCGCCACCTGCTTCGCGAACAGTTGTAATCGTAGCAATGGATGCCTTCATTAATTGGGAGAATGTAGTTTGATCCTCAGGGTAACGTGTAATTCCTCCACTAATAGAAATAGGGACAGCAACGTTACTATTATAAATTGGATGCTGTTGTAAGTAAGACAGGAAGCCCTGAATAAACCATTCACTTAAAGGTGTGATTACAACAAAATCATTTTCGTTAATGCGTGCCATTGTGCTATCTTGGAAATACATTTTTATACGATTTGTAAATTCCACGATAAGACCTTGATCGATTTGATGATCATGCAACTCTTTAAGCGTATAAAATTTATCGATACTTAAATAGACGAAAGAAAAGTTTCTTTCTTCCTCAATCATGCTGGAAATCACTTTTTCAAGTCGATGTGCATTCATGAGACCTGTTTCTGTATCGATATAAGCGATTTTTTCAAGCTGATGTTGTATCGTCTTTGACTTCGTAATATCTTTTTCAATTAAAATAAATTGTTGCTCATTTACTTCGAGATTAAATGTTGGGATAGCTGTTAGAAGTACCCAATAAGACTGGCCTGTTTTTGTGACTTTTTCGACTTCACCTTGCCACGTGTGACCATTGTTTAAATTACGCCAAATAGTATTTGTGATTTTTTCACTCACTTCATCATCAGGGAATAACTGCCAAAATGTTTTGCCGATAACGCGCTTAGGTGTCCATTGACTCGTTTTTAGAAATTCAGCATTACATTCTAAAATAAATCCATCCTGATCAAGTGTTACTGTCATAAACGTCGAGTCTAAGCCCTGTTTTAAGTCTACTAAAGTACTGCTATTTGAGACAGAATTAATCATTAATTCTGGTAACATAAACATCATAAGAATGAAACGCTCTCCTTGTTCAGTAAATGGTTTAGCTAGCAGCGCTGTCGTAATTTCTTCATTTGTATATGTGTTCATATGAATTTGATTTATATGCGTACTGTCATCATTTTGTAAAATTGTTTGAAACGTCTCTAATGAAAGCTGGCGTAGTAAATTTTCATGAATGAATGAAGCAGTACGTTCTTTAGTATCAGTAGCTGAAAAACCAAATAGCTGTTCAGCAAGTTTTCCCAAAATAATAACTTGTCCATCTTGATTCATGACAATGGCAGGAAAAGGAAGTGAATTTAAATAATGTTCATCAATCGTAAATGATTTGTGCATATGACTCATGATTATTCGATCTCCTTGCGTAATCTATATATACTAATATTATAGTTAATTATCGGGAATTAGTCATTATGAATATATTTGTAAATATTTGATAATGAAAAAAACTAGGACTTTTTCAGTGAAACCCAAGAAAATAATTGGAGAAAAATAACATTTTTTAGTATGTATATAGGAAGTAAGAATTGTATAAAACGGTTAACAGAAATAGTATATATCGGCTCTAGTTCGATGTTATGGGAGCAACTGGATCTTTAATGAAGTGGTTACTCAATCATACACCATTGACAGTTTCCTTTATGTTAACAATTCTTTTATCGGTTGCAGGACTTACATATTTATCTTCATTCAGCAGGGGTTTGGATACCCACATTGATCGTTAACTGGAAAAGATATTTTCAATATTGGGCGTACAGTTTGCTTTCGTGGCAGCGATCAACGAAAGTAATGCTGTATTAGCTACCTTTTTACATTTTTTAGCACCGATATTTATTGTTGCTTTTGTCATTCCTATTTTAAAGAAATTTCCCCCTAAATATCAAGTGATAGGGATTATTGGTATGCTTTCAGGTCTTTTTCTCCTACTAACGAACGCTTCTTTTGGTTCTTTGTTAGTTAGTAATAAAGCCTTATTATAGAGATTAGCCGTTGGTCTAACGTTTGCCTTCTACATATTGTATCCTGCACGTTTGATGAAAGAATGGAGTGTACTACTTGTTGTCGAGTGGGGAATGCTTATAGGTGGTGTAATGCTAGAAATATTAGTTGTGTTTGGCAGTCATATTTGTGATTTGTTTTAAGGTTACATGCTAAATGATTGCTTTAGCTTCTTTTAGCGGGTGTCTAAACATCCATTGAAAGAAGTTAAAGCCTCCGAATGCAATTATGCCGAAGTAAAATTGATTATTCTTCGGAAATGTGGCTTTCATACTGTTTTTAAGTAGCTTGAAATATATTACAGCAGTTGAGATTAGTATTCTTTCTAGTATTGAACCACTAGCTGCTATGGTTATTTCAGTAATCGTGTTTGAAGCATCATTAGGTTTTGGCAATTAGTTGGTGTGTTCGTTATGCTTGTTTGTGTAACATGGCTTTCGGTAGCGGGAGAAAAAGCATAAATATACTATCAGCGTAGGAGCTTACGACTATCTTTGAATTATAGAGAACATCTTCATTCAAATGAAGATAATGCCTCCGAACGTATTGTTTGTCGGTAGCGACAGCAACAAATGTTTTCTGTACGAAAGCAAAGCGACAGCAACAAATGTTTTCTGTGCGAAAGCGAAGCGTCAGCTACAATTACGCCAAGGCGAAATTGATTTTTTACTAGGACAAGGGGGAATAGTGTGAAACAAATTTTTTCCTATGTAAAGCCTTATAAATGGACTGCATTTATTGCGTTAGGTTTGATGTTGTTGGAATTATTTGTCGAGCTTGCTCAGCCACTTATAATGGCTAAAATCATAGATGATGGAGTGCGAGCTCAAAACCAGGGGATGATTTTGCAATGGGGGGCTGTTTTACTTGCCTTATCCTTCGTAGCCTTTATAGCTGGTGTCGTGAATTCATATTTTTCATCGCATACAGCACAAAGCTTTTCCTATGATTTACGGAATGCACTGTTTGAAAAAATACAATCCTTTACTTTAACTACGTATCAAAAATTCTCAACGGCTTCCCTTATTACAAGGTTAACGAATGATGTGACACAAGTACAGACGGTGTTATTTATGAGTTTGCGTATCATGCTTCGGGCACCACTTGCCGTAGTTGGTAGCATTGTGATGGCTTTTGTTGTGAATGCAAAGCTAGCGTTGTTTTTAGTTATTGGTGCACCAATTATCCTCATTTTTCTTGTTTTTATGGTGGTAAAAGGTGTGTCTTATTTTGGACTTGTGCAGAAGAGAATAGACCGCTTAAATCGAGTTTTACAGGAAAATTTACAGGCAATTCGATTGGTGAAGGCTTATTTACGTGGTGCTTATGAAGCGTCGCGTTTCGATGAGGTCGCCTCACGTTTAAAAATTGATACAGTAAAGGCTCTTCGCACAATGGAGTACATTATGCCAGTACTGTTATTCATCATGAATATGAGCTTACTTGCAGTGCTGTGGTTTGGGACAAAGCAAATAGCTTCAGGTACAACACCACTTGGAGATGTTGTGGCTATTGTCAATTATGCAATGCGCATGACAGGATCGTTTTCGATGTTTGCCTTTATTATTATTTTTTATGCGCGTGCAAAAGCCTCAGCAGAGCGTATGGCAGAGGTCCTTTCGACTGAGAATGAGATTGAGCTACCGTCATCCTCAGAGAAAACATCTAATGACTTGAATTTTGGCGAACTAGCTTTCGAGCATGTTAGTTTTACTTATCCTGGGGGAGACTTGCCTGTACTATCCGATGTCAGCTTCCGAGTGAAATCTGGTGAAAAGTTAGCCATTATGGGGGCAACAGGTGCAGGGAAATCAACGTTGCTACAGCTTATTCCACGCTTCTACGATGTCACAGAAGGCAAAATAGTAGTAGAGGGGAAAGATGTACAGCAATGGGATTTACAAGAACTGCGCGAAATCATCGGCTATGTTCCACAACAGTCTCTATTATTTACGGGAAGCATTGCTGATAATGTTCGTTGGGGCGATACAGAGGCTGAAATGGATGCAGTGCTACAGGCGACAATGCAAGCGCAAATCCATGCTTCTGTGGAGGATTTCCCGAACGGATACGAGACAAGGGTCGGTCAGAAGGGTGTCAATCTTTCTGGTGGTCAAAAACAAAGATTATCTATTGCTAGAGCGTTATTAAGAAAAGGGCATATATTAATGCTCGATGATAGTACAAGTGCGCTTGATGTGAAAACGGAGCAGGCATTATGGGAGGCATTGAGTGAAGAACAAGCAACAATGCTAGTAGTCACTCAAAAAATTCGTACAGCAAAAGGTGCGGATCGAATCTTACTCATTGATGCAGGAAAAGTGGTCGCATATGGGACACATGAAGAGCTATTGCAAACTTCAGTGCTCTATGAAAAAATCGCAATTTCCCAACAGGAGGTGGAGGAATAATGGGATTTTTCCAAAAACCTTTTGACTATGAACCGATTTTGACGAAAGATGATGTGAAGCAGGCTGTTAAGAAAAAGAAGGGACCTCGTGCGACAGATTGGAAAAGTACACTGTTGCGTTTATGGAAAATTGTTGATGAACAACGTGTACTATTAATCGTTGTGCTGTTACTTGTCACGGTGAGCTCCATATTAGCTCTCCTTGGGCCATATTTAATCGGTAAAATGATTGACATGTATGTGATGCACGGAAAGCTTACAGGTCTAGGTAACGGAATTATGCTGTTAATCGGCATTTATGCGCTATTAGCAGTAGCATTATTTTTACAAAACTATTGGATGATCGGTATCGCTCAGCAAACAATTTATAGATTGCGAACGAGTGTATTTGCCCATTTCCAAAGACTGCCGATAACTTTTTTCGATCGTCGTCAGCACGGAGAATTAATGAGTCGAATGACGAACGATATTGAAGCAGTTAGCTCAACATTAAATAGTTCCTTTATCCAAGTGTTTTCTAGTGTATTAACGCTTACAGGAACAGTGATCATCATGTTAAGCTTAAGTCCTTTACTAACAGTATTAACGATGACAATTATACCGATTATGTTTTGGGCAATGCGTTGGGTCACACGGAGAACAGCACCATTATTTAAAGAGCAGCAAGCGGCCATAGGGGCACTGAATGGCATGATTGAAGAAACGATTTCGGGCCAGCGAATTGTGAAGGCTTTCTCACAAGAGGAACGAATGAAAGAGGAGTTTCGCGAAAAAAGTTTACGATTAAAAAGAACCGGCTTTTGGGCACAGACATACTCGGGATATATTCCAAAGGTCATGAACTTTTTAAACAATATGAGCTTTACAATTGTTGCTGGTATTGGAGGCGTACTTGCTCTTTATGGTCATGTGTCGATCGGAGTCATTGTTATTTTCACAGAATACGCAAGGCAATTTACACGACCATTAAATGATTTGGCCAATCAATTTAATACAGTACTGTCAGCAATTGCTGGTGCTGAGCGTGTATTTGCGTTACTGGATGAACAGCCTGAAGAGGAAGCTGCTTCAGCACAAAAGCATAAACTATTAGGACAAGTGAGCTTTCAACATGTGCACTTTAAATATGAGCAAGAAGAGGAAGCTTACACTTTAAAGGACGTTAATTTTAATGTAGAGCCTGGACAGACGGTAGCTCTAGTTGGAGCAACTGGAGCGGGGAAAACAACGATCTTACAGCTGATTGCAAGATTTTATGAGGTAACAAAGGGTGAGGTTTTATTTGATGGCGTGAACGTTCAGCAAATAGAACGACAAGCATTGCGCTCGCAAATGGCCTTTGTGTTACAGGATCCGTTTTTATTTGAAGCATCTGTACGTGAAAATATTCGTTATGGTCGATTAGATGCTAGTGATGAAGAAATAGAAGAAGCGGCAAAGCGTGCAAATGCACATGACTTTATTATGAAGCTAAAGGATGGCTATGACACAATACTTGCAGCAGATGGTCGTGAAATCTCGCAAGGTCAAAAGCAGTTACTGTCCATTGCACGAGCATTGATTGCAGACCCGAAAATTTTGTTGTTGGATGAGGCGACTAGTAGCATTGATACTGTGACGGAGCTGTCGATTCAAGAGGCTCTAGAGATGTTAATGCAGGGACGCACAAGCTTTGTTATTGCTCACCGCTTAAATACAGTGCACAATGCCGATATTGTGCTTGTTATGCACAAAGGTGAGTTAGTCGAAGTGGGCCCACAACAAGAGTTAATTGAATCAGGTGGCATTTATGCACAGATGCTACAATCTTCATCTCATCATCTTGATGAGTAGGGATACTTTGAAGATTTATCGAAACAAAATGGCGTTTTATCGAAACTATTTGAACGTTTATCGAGACTTTATCTCGTTTTATCGAAACTATTTGAGCATTTATCGAAAAACAATCTCTTGAACTACCTTTTCGTAGCAGTTCACACACAGTGAGCTGCTTTTTTGACAATTTGAGCGTTTATCGGAACAACTTAATTTTCTACCCAAAAAACGACTCAATCAGTTTTCTTCTAAGCTCAAATATATTTCCGAATTTTCATGTAATTTACCATTAAAATGGTATAATTGAGAATAAAACCTAAAAATCAGAAGTGTAGTTTGTCTAGTAAAAAAGTTGATTGTACGCCCCCCACACTAGATGAGCCATAATTGATTATAAAATAAAGGCATTTGTTGACGATAAATAAAATGTAAATCTAATTATATGGATCTATAGTTTCTAGTTAGTTTTAGTCATTTTATAGATGGACAGTAGTAAAAATCTGTTTGACTTTTCTGTTATTTAAAGTGAAATTGCTGATTATTAGAAGTTACAATTATATTTTGTTGCCAGCTTATTTTATTTCTTGCTAAAATAGGGCAATAGTCTGATACAAGAACGGAGTAAAGAATGAATATTTCGGTGATTACAGTGTCTTTTCCGTTAGATGGGGAAACATTAAATGAATTAAAATTATTATGTGAAGAAGCGACTACACATGACTATCGTGTATATGAAACTGCTATGAGTTTACCTATGGCGAGTTCCTTTGAATCGAAGGGCTTTATGGTACTTGCTTATGAAGACGACAAAGATATGTTAGTTGGCGCAGCAAGTGCAATAGATTTAATGGGCCTTCA
The DNA here is from genome assembly GCF_030348505.1 of Lysinibacillus sp. G4S2. Taxonomy (NCBI): domain Bacteria; kingdom Bacillati; phylum Bacillota; class Bacilli; order Caryophanales; family Bacillaceae; genus Lysinibacillus; species Lysinibacillus sp. G4S2. The sequence continues at coordinate 465,777 of NZ_JAUCFJ010000002.1, forward strand.
TACATATGAATGGTCTTTAGTTGTCACACCTACATACCGTCAAATGGGAATTGGAACCGCTTTAGTTGAGGTTTTACAAGCCGGCCTTAATGAGCGTGGCGCAGAAGGGCAATTGGCGGTAGTGATAGATGGCTCACCTTTTGGACACACATTTATTGAAAAGAAGGGCTTTACATATAGCTTTTCAGAGGCAACTTTAGAAACAAGAGCAGAGTCAGTAGAATTAAAGGATGATATCGAAATTATTCCTTATGCAGGTGAACAGGCAGAGCTGATTGCCATCTATAGTGCAGCATTTGGAGATCTACCTGAAGAGTCTGAGGAGCTAATCGCTTTTAATACGTCAACGACTGGAAGAAAACTATGGGTAGCACGTAAAGCCGGAAAAATTGTTGGAACAGTGACGACTGCTCAGGAGAATGAAATTCAATGGGTCACAGCATTGGCAGTTCATCCAAATTGTGAGGGGCAAGGGATTGGTACTGCGATGCTTTCGTTTTCTAAGGATTATGCGAGCAAAATTGGTGCGAAATTCGTCATGCTGGATGTAGAAATCGACAATAGAAAGGCGCTTTCTGTTTATGAGAAGGCAGGCTTTATGAAAGCTCAGCAAATAGATTATTTCGTAAAACAATAAGTGAAGAGTGAAGAGTGAGGAGTGTGCTTTTATGCATCGCTCCTCACTTTTTTGTGTCCAGCAGAAGCAGAAAATTTCCTGATGGAGATAGACGAACTACATAAAAGGATAGATAAGTTTTTCTTTCAACGTCAATTCCAAGGAAACATCATGCGAACCCGGAATATAAGGTTGAAAAAAATAGTCGTGATGATGCAATAAACAGTTTATCAAAATATGTTCAAAAGTAAGCAAAGATTGATTTGCATCTTTTCCTGGAAGGTTTTACGCTTAATAAGCCAATAATTGTTAAGAGATAAAAGGATGTCCGATAAAAGGATGTCCTTTTTTCGTTTCTTAAATGGGAAAATTTTAGCTCATCACCAAAACGTGTGGTTGATTTCCGTTCCGACTGGGCGCTTTGTTGCTGACGCTTCGCTTTCGCACAGAAAACATTTGTTGTTGCTATCGCTAAGCTTTCGCACAGAGCAAAGCTTCCTGGGGGCGTCCGATGAGCCGCTTCACTCGCGGCAGGGTCTCATCTGTGACGCTGATCCCAAAGGAGTCGCCCAGCCCTAACGAAGGTCAACTTATATACATCATCCACAACTTTTGTTGATGAGCCATAATTTTATATAAAAGTTGAATAATAGTTCTATTTAATCCTGAGGTCATGTCATTACACAAGATCCAATGTTTTCAACAATACTCGTTTATAAATAATCTAATTTATAAACTTATTAATTTCAAATTCACTATTATCAAATTATGCAAGAAAAGCAATAAAAATTGATTTTTATTATTTTGTAAAATGCGTTACACTTGCTAACTGTAAAAGGTGAAAAGTAAAAATAAACATAAAAGAGAAAAAATATGTTTAAAGAAGTTCAGTTTGAGGTATATATTAAGTGTAAAAAGTAAACAATCTTGTATTTGTGGTAATGGTAGTGCTATTTTACGTACTTCTTTTTACCTGATTCAGAAGGGATAGCATTGTTTGAAGACTTAGAAAAAATCCACAAACGGGATATGCATCTTATTTAGGAATAATAATTTAGGAGTGTGTTATTTACCGTATCAGCAATTTATCTGATTCGTTAATAATAAATAAAATACAAACGATGGAACGAGCTGATGATTTTAACTATGAGCAGGATGCCCTTTTTTGCTCAATAATTGTAATAATATTACATAAAATGAAAAGATAGTTAAAATTCGATCTTATTGTTGTAAGAATCCACAAAACGAGAGATATATCTTTTTGGAATTTTAGGAGTGTTATTTACCGTATCAGTATTTTGTCTGATACGTAAATATAAAAAATACAAATGAGAGGGGAGGTTAACCTATGAATAACAAGACAATACCAAGTTGCAGCAATCGCCGTGGTACTAAGTGGGATGGTTATCTCACCATCATTTTCTTCAGCAAATGGCAAAGGAGTCACTAATCAAATGTAACGGTGGAATTTATTCCGAATTCAGATCCGCAAAGTCCAGTAGACCTAAAAAATACTGATCCAGAGAAGCAAGTGGATCCAGTAGATTCGTTTAACCCAGGAACTGGTGGTCCTCTAAGCATTGAATACGCATCAAACCTTGATTTTGATGTTCATGAAATTTCAAATAAAAATATGACTTAATGAGCGAAGGACAAGAGTTGCGTTCTGAGGAGAATAAAAATAGGTATGTACCAAACTACGTCCAAATCTCAGATAAGTGTGGAATAAATGCGGACTGTTAAACAAGAAGACCAGTTTTCTAATGCGATAACACAACATAAAGAACTAACAGGCTCCCAAATCAAACTTGTGAAGCCAACTGCCGCAGGTAAAACAGAAGTGACACCGCCAACAGCTGCTGAAGTAATTACATTAGATCCAAATGAAGATGGGTCACTTGTCATGTCAGCAAAGCTAACTGAAAGGGCTGTTCTTTGAGTAAACCTTTGGGGGACAGTAGAAGAGATGACTGATGACCGAGAGAGAAAGTTCAAAAAAATAAAGCAATTACCCTTACTATTCCAGGGAAAACGCAAAAAAAGATGCCGTTAAATACAGTACAAAATTAACATGGAGCTTAACGGATGCTCCAAGTAACAAATAATAAAAAAGGATGATGAAAAATGAAAATTAATAGTAATTTAAAAGCGCTAGGCGTTGCAGCAACAATGCTAACAAGTTTCGTATTAGGAGGGAGCGCAACTGCCTTTGCAGAGGAAGGCAAAAAACCTGGCGGCGTATATACATCTAAAACAATTATCCAATTTGAAGCATCTGAAGGCATCATAACACCGCCAGTAGATCCAACTAACCCAGAAAACCCGGATCCGGTAATTCCTGTAGATCCAACTGATCCAGACAAGCCAGTAGACCCAGGAACACCTGGTCCATTAAGTATTGACTATGCTTCTAGCTTAGACTTTGGTATGCAAAAAATTACTTCTACTACTCAAATTTACAAAGCAAAAGCACAACTATTTAAAGGAGATCGTGGACCCGGTCCGAACTATGTTCAAGTTTCAGATACTCGTGGGACAGATGCAGGTTGGTCACTGCAAGTGAAGCAAAACGGTCAATTCAAGTCCGTGAAAGGTAAGATATTAGATGGAGCTGAAATTACTTTTAAGAATGCACAGGTGAATACTGCTTCTGCATCTCCAAAACCATCTATTTCCAAATCTAAATTTAGTTTAAAGCCAGATGGAAATGGTGTAGCTGAAAATATTATGACCGCTAAAGTAAACGAAGGTTCTGGTACTTACGTTTTAGCATTTGGTGATAACAATACAGGAGGAAATAGTATTGAACTTAATGTCCCAGGTGCAACTACAAAATATGCAGAAAAATATTCTACATCATTAACTTGGACACTTACGGACGTACCTGGAAAAGAAACAGAAACAAAATAAACATAATCATGATGGGGGACTATCATAAAAAATAGGATCCTATCGTTTCATTGCAATATGTTTATATACAGGTAAAAACCCGTGTGAACTCCTACTAATTCTATTGACAATAAAGCAATAGGAGCACCACGCCTTCGCGACATTTCTGTTGCTCCATTGCTAGAGGAGAATATAGCGGGTTTTTACCATAATTAATAACTTAGAAGATTCTTTTAGACAGTAAGGATGGTAGAAATTATGAGAAAAAATACGTTATTGACCTTAATTGGAATATTAATGGTAAGTCTAGTGTGGTTTACACCATTTGCTTCTGCATCTGAATTTAATTTTGGTGTATATACCGTTATTCCAGATAACCAAATTGATAAACAACAATCTTATTTCAATTTAAAGATGGTGCCGAACCAAAAGCAGACATTAACGATTCAATTAAAAAATGATACGGAAGATGATGTCGTTATTGAGCCTAAAATTCATTCAGCTACAACAAACCTTAATGGTGTTGTAGAGTATGGCCCTACAAACGCTGAACGTGATTCTACATTGCCTTATGAGTTAGGGGATTTAATTACAACAGAAAAAGAGATTAAGGTTCCGGCTAAAGGGAGTAAAGATCTATATCTAAATGTAACGATGCCTGAAGAGGAATTTGATGGTATTTTAGCAGGCGGTATTACGTTAGAAGAGAAAAAAACATCGGCAACTACGGAGGAAACAAATAAAGGTTTAAGTATTGAAAATAAATATGCATATGTAGTAGGAATTACCCTACAAGAGACGGATGAAGAAGTGCAACAAGATTTACAATTACACGATGTTAAAGCGGGCCAAGTGAATGCACGCAATGTCATTAATGCGACGCTTCAAAATCCAACGGCAACGTATTTAAACCGTTTTGAAGTGGAGGCAGAAGTTACGAAAAAAGGGAAAACAGAAGTGCTCTACGAATCGAATAAACAAGACATGCAAGTGGCGCCGAATTCCAACTTTGATTATCCGATTGAATTGAATGGGGAAAAATTCAAAACTGGAGAATATACATTACATTTAAAGGCTAAGTCTAGCAAAGAATCATGGGAATTTGAGAAAGACTTTGCCATTAAAGGTGAAGAAGCGCAGAAATTCAATGCAACAGATGTATCGATTGAAGGTCCGAATTATCTAGCTTATATGGTAGGGTTGCTAAGTTTGCTAGTGGTAGGGTTACTGTCATTCATTATTTATAGTAGGAAGAAGCAGAAAAAGCAATAAGAAATGAATAATGAATTGATAAAAAATACGCCTTTGTACTGTAAGTAGCTTCGGATTATCTCTTGTTTTCTTATCGTTTACTTTGCTAACTTTTTATTTTGGAGAAATTATGCCCAATCTTAAGTTTTTGAGATGCAGGATAGAGGCGATTATCGGTTGAAGCTAATTGCTTATAGACAACCGTTTTATTGCGATTGGTTTTTTTAACAAGTGAATCAATAAAAAATGAGATGGGTCACTTGTTAAAAATTAAAAAGAGAAATTAATTTGAAGAAATGGGAAGGTACGCAAAGTGATCGATACACGATACACTTCATTGTTTTAGTTATTATTCATTCCATTATTGAGGGTAATAATGGAATGAAATTATATAAAAAGGTCGGTGAAAAGAAAGAATGAGGAAAATATTAATTTCGATGTTGGTCATTCTTCTAGTCTTCTCTGAGCTGAATGTTTCAGTGGCGGAAATGTCTGTTGCTGATCCTACAGAGCCGGAAATCGAATGTGAGGAACAGCTAGTGACTGACAGCGAAGAAAATCAATCAACTCAATGTGAGGAACAGTCAGAGCCTGGGAGCGAGGAAAACTCAGCAACTGAAGGAGAGGAACAGCCAGAATCTGAAAGTGATGGAAATTCAGCAACTGAAGGAGAGGAACAACCAGAATCTGAAAATGAAGAAAATCTAGCAAATGCATGTGAGAGTCAGTCAGAGTCTGAGAGTAAAGAAAATCTGGCAACTGAAGGTGAGAAACAGCTAGAGTCTGACAGTAAAGAAAATCCAGAAATAGATTGTGAGGAACAAAAAGAGCCTTACGGTAAAGAAAATCCGGAAATTGAATGTGAGGAAGGTTTTTACCTTGAAGAGGAGCTAGCTATTGAAGGTGAAGAGCAGCTAGAGTCTAATAATGAAAAAGAGCTAGCAGCTGAAGGTGAGGGGCATCTAGAGCCTAATAATGAAAAAGAGCTAGCAGCTGAAGGTGAGAAGCAACTAGAGTCTAACAATGAAGAAAAGCTAGCAGCTGAAGGTGAGGAGCAGCTAGAGTCTAATAATGAAAAAGAGCTAGCAGCTGAAGGTGAAGAGCAGCTAGAGTCTAATAATGAAAAAGAGCTAGCAGCTGAAGGCGAGAAGCAGCTAGAGTCTAACGATGAAGAAGAGCTAGCAGCTGAAGGCGAGAAGCAACTAGGGTCTAACGATGAAGAAGAGCTAGCAGCGAAAGGCGAGAAACAGCAAGCACCTAAATGTAAAAGAGCTATTTTACAAAGTGAAGGAATGCTACTAAGAGATGTTGGTAAAATCGGCGATATTAATTTTGTCGACCTTGGATTGGATTCCCCGAATGAATTAGATGGATTTACACAAATGGAAACAAATAAGGGGCTTCCATTCACGGTAAAAGGAGAGAACGAGAGAGAGTATTACATGTATTTCGGAGACATTAATAATGCACGGTCTAAAGACTCGTTGGGAGTAGGGGACTCTTATATAAATAGGTATTATGATGACTGGAATCGTCCATTGCCTGATAAGAATACAACACTTGAAAGTTTAGTAAGTAAAAAGTATGTACACGCAAATATTTTCCAAGTAATGCTAGCATTAGGAACCAAAAATGATGATCATAGTAGTATCATGACGTACTTTTATAATGGCGGGAGACCTTCGACTAATCCATTAGGGAGTGGGCTAGTGATTGCGCACGGGCCTCATCCAGACGCGCGACCCTTTTTTCAATCTCAAGCTATGCCTATGTTAAAGCTATTTAAAAATGAAACGAAACAGGAATTAATTGCTTATGCAGCTGTCATTAATGGTAACTACTTAGATGGCTATATAAAAATTAAAATGAGTGCTGTGAATAAAAAAGGACGTATTAATGTAAGTATGAAATATTTGAAATTAAGCGCTAAATATAAATTCACAAATTTTGCTTATTCTGCCCATATGGATATTGGGCATCGGCATACGGATAGTAGGATGTATTCGTTAGGAAATGACCGAGGATTCTATTTTAATGAGCATTGGAAGGGCAAAGAGGATAGTTTAAACATTAGGGATGGAAGAAATTATGTTCTTTATTTCTTCCGTGATGGCTATGCAAATCATCCAACTCAGTTTAGACCAAATGATAATGAACCGTCAAACTACCCATTTAGTAGTGAGTTTTTTCCTGCAATGAGTTCGTCGGGGATTAAAGATATTGTTCCTTATACTATGTATAACTACACATGGCACCCAGGTTGGGCATTAAGATGGGACCCAGATGAACTAAAGCCTGGCTCTATCAGAGAGGCGAATCTTGAGGTTGCAGTAACTGAGAAATTAGATATTGCGCCAGAGATTCAATTAGACAATAACCATGGATATACAGATGATGGTTATCGTATTTCAGGAACATGGAAAGATAAAGAAGGTGATTTTGCTTATCTATATTATGAGGTAGACGGTGGGGCTCCTAATAAAGCCAAAATGCTATTTTCACTATATCCAGGGGAAGATAATGACTGGGAATATACGATTCCGATGGATCAAGTGAAAAAGGGTTTAGATCACGATATTACTGTATATGTGGTGGACGATGATGAACTGGAATCTCCTAATAGAAAAATAAAAATCCGCCCAACATTAACGATTACAAATCAAGTACTTGATAAAGATGGCAAAGAGTTAAAAGAGATCGCGCCAGGTGAAACCTTACGCTATGAGATTTCGGTAAAATCCGGCTATATCTCTGAAGATAAAGGCACATACGGTCAGTTTTTTAGGATTATTCAAGAACAGGGTACACAAATTGAACAGTCAACAGACCTTAAAATAATCGATGGAACTGGACAAGAAATCAAGGAAGCAACATATATCGAATCACCAAATGGGATTGTAGTAATGCTCCCTACTGACTTGCCGCGTTCTACGGAAGTAAAAGTTACTTATAATGCTAAAGTGAAAGAAGATGCGGCAGAAGGAGAAGTTGTTAAAGCTCAAGCGACAGCATCAGGGCAATACAGTACGGGTGATGGAGTCAGTCAAACATCAAATAAAGTGGAAATACCCATTATTGGCGTTTTGAAGTTTAATTCTGCGCCTCAAGAAATCGACTTTGGAGGAGAACTTAAGATTTCGCCAAGAAATAAAACGTATCGTCCAATCAAAGTGGATACGCCTTTAACAGTAAAAGATAGTCGTCCACTGTCGAGCAACCCTTCGTGGACGATGACAGCAAAACTAGATAAGCAGCTAACCACGGAGACAGGGTCTAGATTAGAAGGCTTACAATACCGATATCGTGGGAATGTTTCCCCTCTGACTGAAGATGCTTCTGTACAGATTTATCAAAAGGAAACAAAAAACAGTGAAGTAGTCAATATTTCTGATACATGGGAAACGAGCGAGGACGGACTTTATTTAGAAGTGAGAGCAGGAACCGCTAAGGCTGACGCTTATGCAGGAGTGATAAAGTGGGAACTACAGAATGTACCGCCGAATCGATAGCAGAAGGTAGATGATTTTAAACTGAACAGGGTCATTTGATGTGTGATTCGAATTTTACCATGAGCGATGCGAAAAATGGCAGTTCGTTTATTCAATTGGCATGCATGTGATCAACCAAATTAATTAAAAGATGGATGATCTACGCCAAAGAAAGTTCTCATATACTGAGCGTTTGAATACAAAATATTACCACTAAGAGAGATGTATCATTCATTTGATACATCTCTTTTTGGTTAGCAAAAAAATGTTCTAAAACACGTATATAAAGTCTAAACGCCCTTACCAAGAGTTGTGGATGACATTTGTTAAAACGTATACCAACAGATGTTTTTTGCGCAAAAACATACGATGTTGGTTACAAAGGCGCTATCTAATGAATGAAGATAGTTGTCCCAAGCGGCTCATCGCCCCCCAGGAAGCTTTGCTCTGTGCGAAAGCGAGGCGTCAGCAAATGTTTTATCTGTGCGAAAGCGAAGCGACAGCAACAACAAATGTTTTATCTGTGCGAAAGTGAAGCGACAGCAACAAATGTTTTATCTGTGCGAAAGCGAAGCGACAGCAACAACAAATGTTTTTCTGTGCGAAAGCGAAGCGACAGCAACAAAGCGTCCAGTCGGAGCGGAAATCAACCACACGTTATGGAGATAATCCAATTTTATTCCTTTTCAAATAGAAAAATATCTTGATTGATCATTGCATGAAAGTATTGATCCATTTCTTTTGCTGAAACGTCATTTCTATTTTGTAACCACCATGTACTTAACGTTGTAATGACACCTGAGTGATATTCGATAATTAAATCGAATGGTATCGTATGATTGTTAGAGATTCGAAGTAATTCTTCATCTTCCTGTATCTTCATTTCACGAGTTTGATAAGTTATAAAGTTAATAAATTGCTCATCATCCATTTGAGACTCTAAAATCTTACCAAGCTCTTTATGATGTAAGAATTGTTCCATCACTTGAAATGGCTTCGTTAATCGATCTGAAAGTGGTGCTATCGAAACTTCCTCTTGAACTTGTTTAAATCCAAATGCCAATAATGCATTTTTATCCTCAAAGTGTTGATAGAATGTTGTTCGATGAACCATCGCACGATCACAAATTTGATTAATAGTAATGGAACTATATTTCTGTTTTGATTGCGTCATTAATTCAAATAAAGCTTCCGACAATAGTTTATGGGTACGTCTAATACGTAAATCCAGCTGCCTCTCATTACTTTTCATCTACACTTCTCCTATTCTGTAGTTTAATTGTACAACTGTCGAAAATTGATTCTTCTCTTTTAATCTATACGTGTATATTATATGACTTGTGTTCTTTTGTATACACATGTATTAATAATCAAGACAGCAGGAGGAAAGTTAATAAATGAATATGACGACTACAAGTTCTACAAGTAGCAAAGTTGATCTTTCTACTATTAGACATAAGCCAATAATAATTGCATTAATGTTAGGTGCAATGGTCGCGCTTTTAAACGAAACATTACTTGGTAATGCATTAACTGTACTAATGAGAGAGTTTGATGTAACAGCTTCAACCATTCAATGGCTTTCTACGGCCTACATGTTAGTTGTTGGCGTTTTAGTGCCGATCACAGCATTACTTCAACAATGGCTCACAACAAGACAAATGTTTTTAACCGCCATGATTACATTTTTAGTCGGTACATTGATTGCTGGGGTTGCTCCGACGTTTAGCGTTTTATTAATCGGTCGTATTGTCCAAGCAATCGCTACTGGATTAATATCGCCGTTACTAATGAATACGATTTTAATTATTTGTCCACCTGAAAAACGTGGTGCCACAATGGGCTTAATCGGACTTGTTATGATGTCTGCTCCAGCAATTGGTCCTACCTTATCCGGAGTTATCGTTGATTCACTTGGTTGGCGCTGGTTATTCTACTTTGTTATTCCTGTAGTCATCATTGCCATCTTAATTGGAATTAAGTATCTTCAAAACGTCTCAGAGTTAACACGACCAAAAGTGGATTATATATCTATTGTTCTATCGACAGTAGGTTTCGGTGGTATTGTGTATAGCTTTAGTTCTTCAGGTGATTTAGGATGGTCAGATCCTAAAGTTTATGTCACTTTAATGATTGGGGTTATAGCGTTAGCCATTTTTGTTGTTCGTCAATTAAAAATAGATAATCCAATTTTAGAACTACGCGCGTTTAAATTTCCAATGTTTACTTTATCAGTTGGGTTAATATTCATCGTCATGATGTCCCTGTTCTCAACGATGACATTATTACCGATGTTTTTACAAACGGTTTTACTTGTGACAGCCTTTAAATCAGGGCTCATCATGCTACCAGGAAGTATTATTAGCGGCATTATGGGACCGGTTGCAGGTAAATTATTTGATAAATTAGGGCCGAAAATTATTATTATCCCAGGTATTGGGCTAGTTGCCGTTGCAATGTGGTTATTCAGTGGCATTAACGCAGAAACAACATTAACACAAATTATCTTGATGCACAGCGTATTAATGGTTGGACTCATGTTTGTCATGACCGTACAAACATATGGTTTAAATCAATTGACACCCGAGCTTTATCCACACGGTACAGCGATCTTTAATACGTTATCACAAGTAGCTGGCGCAATTGGAACAGCTATATTTATAGCAAAAATGACAACAGGCACAGCTAACTATATGGAAAACTCGGCAAATCCAATGGATCCAGTTGAAAATTTAAATGGTTTAACATCCGGCTTCCAAGGGGCATTTACGCTTGGTTTAGTCTTTATAATTGTTGCCCTCGTTGTATCGTTTTTCTTAAAAGGAGAGAAAAAGAAAGTAAAAGCCACTCAGCTCTTACACAATGAAAATTAGAAGAGTTTACATTTTGTATTGTCATTTAACTTCTTGTGGATTAGCGTCACAATAGATCCGTATCATTGTAAAAGGTGAAAATAGATTGAACACGCATTTTGATTAAACTTTTCAAAATGCGTGTTTTTTTTAGGGGAATTTCCAGGAGATTTAGAAGAATTGTTGTCGGTGGAGATTCAGCTGTTTAATATTCAAACAAATAAAAATATGTAGAACGTATCAATAGTATGTAAATATTAGAGAAATTTTGCTCATAGTTGCTCATCGGAAGCCCCTAGGAAAGTGCCCAGTCGCAACCACACATTATGGTGATGATCCCTCATAGTGGCTATTGTGAAAAGAAAGGGATCTATTGTAAGATTGTGACTCATATCAGTCAACTTGTCTCTTTCGAAGAGGTGAATATTAAAGGCATATCATCCAAACATATTGAAATCTCATCAATTTCCTGCACCAAAAACGTCTTTATTTATTTCTTTTCAAATTGAAAAGTATCTTGATTGATCATTGCATGAAAGTATCTATCCATTTCTTTTGCTGAAACGTCATTTCTATTTTGTAACCACCATGTACTTAACGTTGTGATGACACCGGAGTGAAATTCGAAAATTAAGTCAGCTGGTATCGTTGAATCTTTACAAATTCGAAGAAACTCTTCATTTTCCTGTTTCTTCATTTCACGAGTTTGATAGTTCATAAAGTAAATAAATTGTTCATCATCCATTTGCGACTCTAAAATTTTACCAACCTCTTTATGATGTAAGAATTTTTCTATCACTTGAAATGGCTTCGTTAATCGATCAAAAAGTGGTATTATCGAAGCTTCTTCTTCATATTGTTCAAACCCAAATGTCAATAATGCATTTTTATCCTCAAAATGTTGATAAAATGTTGTTCGATGTACCATTGCACGATCACAAATTTGGTTAATAGTAATGGTACTATATTTCTGTTTTGATTCCGTCATTAATTCAAATAAAGCTTCCCACAATAATTTATATGTACGTCTAATACGTAAATCCAACTGCTTCTCGTTACTTTTCATCTACACTTCTCCTATTCAGTAAATTAACCATACAATAATTGAAAATGATTTTTTCCTTTTACTCTACACATGACAATATTATAGTACATTCGATCTTTTGTACGGAGTTATATTGTTATTCATTCGTCAATTAAAATCGATAACCCAATTTTAGAACTACGCGCCGTTAAATTTCCAATGTTTACTTTATCAGTTGGGTTAACATTCTTCCAACAGTGGAAGTGCCGGCTGAAAAAGTGAAGGAAGGTTACACCATTATAGGCTGTTATAAAGATGCAAACCTCAATAGCATGGGATTTTGTGAAAGATACCGTTATGCTGTGATTAATTAGGGTATTTTTGGATGATTGGAAATTCACTTTATTTTCTCTGACAATAGATGCACAACTATACAAACAGATGTAAATATAAATGCATGCATTAATGCTTCAACCAAAGGATATTTTTGATAAAAAGATAGAATAAGCAGCATGACGATAAAAAACAAACTATAAAAAATCAACTTTTTTTTCATGTTCCACCTCTTAATATTCAATTTAAAACGCCTAATAAAGTCGGAGTCAATTTAAGTTGTTTAAAAAGATGGAGTGAAATGGAGTTTCTATTCCATCTTTTGTGTTTTAATGGCGAACGCTTTAAATCCTTATAGTCAGTATATTATCTTAGGTGGAATGGCATCTAAATCTACCATATTATTTTATATGTAATTTTGTGGTAAAATAGGTAATGTTGAGGATGGATAACAGATGAAGCACTTAGTCGAAACGGAAATCAGCCCCACGTGATGATGAACCTTTTTATCATAAATTTGTAACTATCTTCATATAGTATCAGTAAGCCTATGAAAGGAGTCGTTATCATGCGTATGCCGGCACTGCCTAAAAAAAAGTCTCCTCCAAAGGAAGCACCTCGTTCGTGGTGGAAGGTTGTTAAAGCGTATTTATCCAGAGGAAAGTTTTACCGTTTACCACCTCGGAATTGATAATTCTATTAAAAAAAGTCGCCGTGAAAGTAGCGACTTTTTTATTCATTTTCTAATAGAAAAGTATTTTTTGTTGGGCCAACTAAGTATAGCTCATGCATTGCTCGAGTGAGTGCCACATAAAGTAGCTTTCGATCAATTTTCGTATCGTAGAAAGGGACATCGAAGGCAGCTACGATGACCGCATCAAATTCAAGGCCTTTAGCTAAATGACTCGGAACAACGAGCAGTAATTCCTGATTGATGGACTCATTTTCAGTTAGGAGTTGAGCAGCAATCTTATTGTTTATTAATTCTTGCTGCATAGATTTTGCTTCTGCAGTAGTTTTACAAATTAAAGCAATGGAATGATGTCCGTTGGCACGAATGGCTTCAAAAATTTCTTTTATTTGTTGAGCATTAAAAGATTGTGCCTGTATAAAGGTTGGTGCATTGCCGTGACGAACCACGGGCTCAACTAATGGAAGCTGTTCATCCATTTGTGCTAAAACCTTGTTCGCTACCTCCATAATTTCAATTGTTGTTCGATAGCTTTTTTGAAGTGTTCTGAAGCTTGCTCGAGGAAATAGATTTTGTACGGGCTCCCAAGCAGTAAGAGATCGATAGCTGTGAATGCCTTGTGCTAAATCACCAACCATTGTAAACATATCCGTTTCAAGTCCTGTTTTTAAAGCAGCAAGCTGAAATAAACTATAGTCTTGTACTTCATCGATGAAGACAACCCGCATTTTCCATTCGTCTGGAATTCCTTTTAAACGTGCTTGTAAATAATAAAGTGCAGCTAAATCTTCAAGCACCCATCGTTCTTTAACATGTACTTGTAAAAATTGCTGTTGCTCAAGATGATGCCACTCTGGTGCAAGCTCTGCTAAAAGCTCAGCATTTGTTAGAAGGGTGCGATAGAGAGTTTTAATATTATGTTTAGCAAAGCGACGCATATAAACAGATACTGTGGATTTAGCCTCTTTCTCAATAGCAGGAATACGTTCATCACGTTCGTCAATAAACTTAGTAACAATGCGACGACGTTTGTCATCATCACGAATTCCATTTAATGCTTTCCCAAGCGCTTCATCATATTTTTTATGGAGCATATTTAAAATAGCCTGTTTCTTTTGACGGACATGGCTTGCTAGCACCTTTTTAATATGAGCTAGTCGTTTTTCAATTGGCATATAAGAAAATTCATATAAAAATAGCTTCTTTAAATGAGAGGCACGCATAATACAATATTTCTCAATAAGAACATCCTCAAACTGGTTAGCAATTTCCTGCTCGATTTTTAGGACGTATCGTTCTATTACATCTCGGTAATAAAGAGAGCCCTTCATTTCAGATATCCAGGAAATTGACTGTTGGGGTCCTCCTGCAACAAGAGATTCTAATTGCTCATTAGGGTTTTGAAGTTTCAGCTTTAGCTTAGTCGCAGCTAGAACATAATCAGTAAAGGTTGTTTGGCAAATTTTATCGACACCGAGCTCTGGTAAAACGTCGCCAATATAATCGATAAATAACTTATTCGGTGCTAAAATCATGAGCTGCTCAGGATTAAAATGCTCGCCCATTGTGTAGAGGAAGTAAGATATTCGGTGTAGGGCAATTGTTGTTTTTCCACTACCAGCAGCCCCCTGTACGATGATAGGCTGACGAAGATGTGCTCGTATAATTTCGTTTTGCTCCTTTTGGATGGTGGAGACGATTTCTGTCAAACGCACATCTGCTTTCCCAGCTAATGCTTCTTGCAGTAATTCATCGTTTGTTGTTAAATCAATATCCCGTATATCGAGCAATTCACCATTTTCTATTTTATATTGTCGCTTGGCAAATAAATGTCCCTTATTGATCTCTCCGCGAACATCATATTCCATATCCCCAAGGCGACCATCATAATAGACGTTTGCTACTGGTGAACGCCAATCGACTATAATAGGTTCGTGGGTTTCTCGATGAAACAAAGAGGTTTTACCGATATAAAGAAATTCTTCAGGATCTCCAGTCTTTTGAAAATGAATTCGGGCAAAGTATGGCTTTTGTTGAACAGCCTGTAAGCCTTCTTTTTGGTTTCGAGCCATTTCAAAAAATCGAGCATTTGCTAAGATATTTAAGTAACCCAAACTTGAATCTAAATAATCAAGATCTGCCATCGACTTACGAATATTTTCCTGAGCAGATTGCAAACCGCTTTGCGATTCATTTAAAATTTGCTGCATGTAATTTTTGGTGTAAGTTAGCCGTTCCACTTCAGCCTGAAAATCTGGATGTTGTGCAGTCATTTTTTTAGCACCTCCTAAGTACTTACATTTTCAAGTAGATTATCATACTACTATATATAATATTTACCATCAAGTGAAATTGTATTAGGTTTAATTAGGGAAAAGAGAAAAATGGCCCCCAGCAATCTGTTAAGGGGGGAGCGAAATAGGAGGTTATCAAATTTGAATATTTTTGCCCATAGAGGCGTTTCTGCACATTACCCTGAAAATACTATTGCTGCTTTTGTAGCTGCATCAAAGCTTCCGATTACCGGGATTGAACTAGATGTTCATTTAACAGCGGACAGGGAGTTAGTCGTTATTCACGATGAAATGATTGATCGCACATCTAACGGTTCTGGCTACGTAAAGGATTACACGCTACAAGAACTTCGTGCATTTGATTTTGGTTCATGGTTTTCTTCTGAATTTGAGGACGAAAGCATTCCAACTCTAGGTGACATATTAGAGCTGTTCGCAGGTACAAATCATCGCATTAATATTGAACTAAAAACAGATATATTTCCGTATAATGGAATAGAAGCGCTTGTTATTAAAGAAGTTGCCGCATACCAAATGACAGAGAGAGTGATTATTTCCTCCTTTAACCATGAATCGATTCAAATCGTCTCACAAAGGGCACCATATATCGAAAAAGCAGCCCTATTTGCAGAAATTTTAGTTGATTTTAACGGCTACACAGCTCAAATCCCAGCAAATGCTATACATGTCAGCTTACCCACAGCATTTCGGAAATCAGTTAAAGAAGCTCTTAATGAAGGAGCTATTGTACGTGTATATACAGTCAATGATGTCGAAGACGCAAAGCAACTGCAGCAGCTCGGTGTACAGGGACTATTTACAGATGACCCGGAGAAGATAGTAACGGCATTGACTGTTTAATTGGAAGGGAAGAGGTTAGAGTGGCGGGTAGAACTGGCAAAGCGAAGGAAAGAAGAGTCGGAGTGACGGATAGTAGTCAGAGTGGCGGATAGAAGAGCCAGAGTGACGGATAGAACTGGCAAAGCGATGGATAGAAGAGTCGGAGTCGTAGATAGAAACGTCATAATCGTGGATAGGACCATCATAATCGTGGATAGGACCGGCAAAGTCGTGGATAGGACCGCCGGAATCGTGGATAGAACCGTTAAAGTCGTGGATAGTCCCGGCAAAGCGAAGGAAAGAAGAGTCAGAGCGACGGAAAGAAGAGCCGGAGTGACGGATAGAACTGGCAAAGCGATGGATAGAAAGGTCATAGTAGTGGATAGTCCCGCTAAAGCGGCGGATAGGGCCGGCAAAGCGGTGGAAAGAACTGTCAAAGTGACGAAAAGAAGTCAGAGCGACGGATAGGACCGTCATAATCGTGGATAGAACAGCCAAAATCGTGGATAGGACCGTCAAAGTCGTGGAAAGAACCGTCAAAGTGATGGATAGTCCCGGCAAAGCGACGGAAAGAAGAGTCGAAGTGACGGATATAAAGGTCAAAGCGACGGAAAGACCCGGCAAAGCGGCGGAAAGAACTGTCAAAGTGACGGATAGAAGTCAGAGCGACGGATAGGACCGCCGGAATCGTGGATAGAACCGTTAAAGTCGTGGATAGTCCCGGCAAAGCGAAGGAAAGAAGAGTCAGAGCGACGGAAAGAAGAGCCGGAGTGACGGATAGAACTGGCAAAGCGATGGATAGAAAGGTCATAGTAGTGGATAGTCCCGCTAAAGCGGCGGATAGGGCGGGCAAAGCGACGGAAAGAAATCAGAGCGACGGAAAGAAGAGCCGAAGCGACGGATAGAAATCAGAGCGACGGAAAGAAGAGCCGAAACGACGGATAGAAAGGTCAAAGCGACGGAAAGAAGGGTCGAAGCGACGGAAAGAAATCAGAGCGACGGAAAGAAGAGCCGAAGCGACGGATAGAAAGGTCAGAGCGACGGAAAGAAGAGCCGAAGCGACGGATAGAAATCAGAGCGACGGAAAGAAGAGCCGAAGCGACGGATAGAAAGGTCAGAGCGACGGAAAGAAGAGCCGAAGCGACGGATAGAAATCAGAGCGACGGAAAGAAGAGCCGAAACGACGGATAGAAAGGTCAGAGCGACGGAAAGAAGAGTCGGAGTGACGGATAGAAAGGTTAAAGCGACGGATAGCCCCACCAAAGTCGTGGATAGCCCCGCCAAAGTCGTGGATAAAACCATCAAAATCGTGGATAGCCCCGCCAAAGTCGTGGATAGAACCGTCAAAGTCGTGGATAGCCCCGCCAAAATCGTGGATAGAACCGTCAAAATGATGGATAGTCCCGCTAAAGCGGCGGATAGGGCCGGTAAAGCGATGGAAAGAACTGTAAAAGTGATGGAAAGAAGTCAGAGCGACGGATAGAACCGTCAAAATCGTGGATAGCCCCGCCAAAGTCGTGGATAGAACCGTCAAAATCGTGGATAGCCCCACCAAAATCGTGGATAGAACCGCCAAAGTCGTGGATAGCCCCGCCAAAGTCGTGGATAGCCCCACCAAAATCGTGGATAGCCCCGCCAAACCGCCGGATAGCCTCACGAAACCGCCGAGCAAAACCGCAAAACCCACAAATAAACACTATTCATCAACTTTATCGGATTTAACGCGCTGAGGGTGCGAGAATAACAGTGCGTTAAATCCTTATATAACTCATCATCAATAGTAAAATATTTCCTACACTTACCATTTCACTCGGTTTTCTTCTATGCTGCCTAGCATTTGCTTGATTACAAGTGTTTCGCCATTGTCTAGTAATACGGTGCCGTCGTAGTAGCCAAACATTTGATGTACTTCAGATTTTACAAGACCGGCCTTAGTGACGGATACACGCTCGAAAAACGGGGAGAAAGTTAATGAAACTTGGTTAGAGAATTTTGTTTTGATTTTCCATCGTTGCATTAAATCCTCTTGATTATAATTGAATAGTACATCTTCATGTATTTTTGTCATTTTACCTTCAACAAAAACTGCATTTTCGGTCATTCCAGTTCCGTCTGTCCATTTACCACCTAAATTGAGTCCAATTCGTCTACCTCGAACTCGCTGTGAGGCCATTCCCCAATTCCATGTTGACTCACGCGGCCAAACACCACGGCTATATTCTAGTACAGAAAAGTTTTCTTCAGGTGAAAATGTAAAGCGACGAGTACCAATTGTTACAACTCCAGAAGTAGGAAGTATATGATGCTTGCCTGTAAATTGGAATGTTTTACGATTCCAAGGAATGACTACATTCAATGACTCATCTGTAGGTGGATGCTGAATGACAAGCTTCGCACGTAAAACATCTCCATCGAAGTCTGGGATCGAAACTGATAAATGTGTTTCATTTTGTAAATAAGTCATATCAATCATCATTTCACTATTTTTGAATGATACTGAATCTAGCACTTGCGTAGGCATTTTTAACTTTCCGCCCAATGGAACTGTAATTGTTTTTTCAAAATAACGCTGTGTTTCATATTCAAGGAAATAGACGAAGCAGACTGCGGCATAGTCTAGATGACTAACAGTTGCAGAGAAAATAATCTCATCTCCGTAGACACACCAATAATTCCATTTCTTTTTGCGCAGGAGATGGCCACTTAAATTGCAGTTTATAAGGGGCTTACGTGCAAATCCGATGGCAGCTGGATTTAAATTACCTTTTTTATCGCATAAAAGAGTAGGCTGTATAATTTCTTTCTCAGCATGCTGCTTCACTTTCAACATCCCTTCCAGTCATAAAATAATAAATCTATATTTCTTTTACCCTTATTGTAGCAAAAACAATCTTAAAATTAAAAAGATACTACCAAAAAAGACCACATTCTACAGTTTTGCGCATATGGACCTAACTAATAGAAGCACCTCTTTGTACATATGATGAACATAAGGAGGGGAAGTGTGGCAAAAATGTATAACAGACAGGCCGCTGTACAATATGCGAATTTGTGGTGGAACAGGCGTAATCCAGCATTTCCGAATTTTACTGTTGATTGTACGAACTATATTTCTCAATGCTTACTTGCTGGAGGAGCACCAATGCGAGGTGCTCCAAACAGAGGGAGAGGTTGGTGGCTTCAACATGGAAATTGGAGCTTTAGCTGGTCGGTGGCACATTCCCTTAGATGGTATTTGGAAGGCTCTACAACTGGGTTGAAGGGTAGGCGTGTAGAATCTGCTGAGGAATTAGATCTTGGCGATGTCATTTTTTATGATTTCCAAGGTGATGGAAGGATTGACCATTCTGTAATTGTGACGAGTATTCAAAATGGTATTCCATACGTTAACGCACATACTTCAGATAGTATTAATCGATCATATTTTTATGAAGATTCAACGGCCTATACGCCAAGCATGACTTATTATTTCATTCATATAGATGATAGTTTTGCTTAGGAAGGGTAACAGTTTTAAAGATCATTGTTTTGTGATAATGTGAAAGGTAGAAGAAGATATCAATTTCGCCTTGGCGTAATTTCAATATGCTGTAATGTTATAGAAGGAGATAGAAGTATATGAGCGAACATTTTTTGTCTGTTAGGGATGCGATTATAGAGCGTCGTTCTATTAAAAAATTTAATGGTCAGCCTGTAAATCGCGAAGATATGATGGCAATTATTGACGATGCGGTATGGGCACCGAATCATGGTAATCGGGAGCCTTGGCGTTTAGTAGTTGCATGTGGTAAGGAGTTATCTACTCTTTATAATTTATTGCGTGATCTAGCTATACCGAAATGGCAGGAGCTTTCAGATGAAGATTTAGCGAAGCAAATGATGAAATTTACATTATCAGGTGGCTATGCTTTTGTGATCGTTCCAGAGGATGCGCGACAAAAAGAGCGTTTAGAAGATTACGCAGCGGCAAGTATTTTTATTCAAAACATCCAATTGCTAGCATGGGATAGAGGAATCGGCTCATGCTGGAAAACACCTGCTTTCTTAGATAACCCAAAATTCCGTGAAGCTTTAAAGGTTCAGCCGGGTGAGCGTGTTATCGCAATGCTGCAAGTTGGCTATTTTGATGAAGTACCAAAAGGGAAAGAACGTAAAAAATCAGCAGATATCGTCACGATTTTTGGAGAATAATATAGCAAAATCCCCTCGTTTGAAATAGACGAGGGGATTTATTTAACTTCTTTCATCAGAAGTCTCCCACCTCTTATAGGTGGTGAGATGAATGCGGATCTAAGCTACTTTTCAGCGGGTGTCCAAACACTTGATGAAAGACGTTAGGATTTTATTTTTGTAATTCAGCAACTTCAAATAAATAATCGCTTAAAACGCGTAGTCCTTTATCGAAGTTTTCTAAATGGAAGTGTTCATTTGGTGCATGGAAGTTTTCACTTGATAATCCGAAGCCCATTAAAACAACTGGCAATCCTAAAATTTCATCAAAGGCAGCTACGATAGGGATTGATCCACCTCCGCGTGTGTAAGCAGTTGGGACATTATATACTTTTTCGTACGAGCGACCAGCAGCTTGGATAAGTGGATGATCAAATGGTGTTAAGAATGGACGACCTTTATCGAATTCAGAGATTGTCACTTCAACACCAGCTGGCTTATGTTTTTCAATATGTGCTTTTAAAAGTGCTACAATTTCATCAGGCTCTTGATTTGGAACAAGACGGCATGTGATTTTTGCGCCAGCCTCAGCAGGAAGAACCGTTTTAATGCCTTCGCCAGAGAAGCCACCAAACACACCATTAACCTCTAATGTTGGGCGTGCCCAAGTGCGTTCTAAATAGGAATAGCCAGCTTCACCGAATAATTCCTTCACACCAACTTCTTCTTTCACTGATTCTTCATCAAAACCAAGAGCGCGGTAAGCTTCGCGTTCCTCTTCAGATAATGGTAAAACTTTGTCGTAGAAGCCCTCTACTTGAATTGTGCCATGTTCATCACGGAAAGAGGCTAAAATGTCAGCTAATGCATGAATAGAATTTTGGACACCGCCACCGTAAAGACCAGAGTGAAGGTCACCTTTTGCGCCACGAACATCAATTTGAATACCCGTTAAGCCACGTAATCCATAACATACAGCAGGCTTACCAGGACCGTATAGACCTGTATCAGAAATCAAAATTAAATCTGCAGCTAATTTCGCTTTATGTTCTTCAACATAGGCAGGAAGGTTAGGGCTGCCAATCTCTTCTTCACCTTCATAGATGAATTTCACGTTTACTGGTAATGTGCCAGTTGTTGCAAATAAGGCTTCAATCATTTTCAAGTGCATAAACACTTGTCCTTTATCGTCACTAGCACCACGAGCAAACAATTTGTTATCACGAATTGTAGGGTTGAATGGCTCTGTTTCCCATAAATTTAATGGATCAACAGGCTGTACATCATAATGACCATAAAACAGAATAGTTGGTTTGCCCTCTGCATGTAACCAATCAGCATAAACAACAGGGTGACCTGCAGTTTGAGTAATAGAGATATTCTCAAGATTTAATTTTTTAAAAGCGTTCGCTAGCCACTCAGCAGCACTTTGTATATCCCCTTTATGCTCAGATAAAGAACTAATACTTGGAATACGTAAAAATTCGTTTAATTCATTTAAGTGTGTCTCGCGATGTTCTGTGAAATACGCATCTAATTGCTGTATATTTGTCATCTAGCATCCCTCGTTTCAAATATTTCGATAATAGAAATAGTATAGCATAATGTGGTTGGGGAATCCTTTAATAGCAATGATTTCAGTCACATTCGTTATTGATTAGCCCCAGTTTTAGCCCCACTAGCCTGTAAAGTTTGGCTAAATAACGAAACAGATTCTGCTTCTAATTCCTTTAGAACATGACCGTATACATCCATAATCATTTTAGGTGTATTACCTAATCTCTCAGCTATAACTTTCACATTGAGCCCACGATTTAACAAGATGGTGCAATGTGTATGCCTTAAACCATGTATCGTTGTTTTTGGCAATCCAGTCCGTTCTAAAATTTTTTTGAATGCATAAATAGGACTTGTCGGAGCAATCGGATCCGCAGCATGTTCAAATATGAAGACAAATGAATCATCTTTTGATAAGTCCTCTTGTAATTTACGGCCATTTTTAAATAACGCTATTTTACACCACTTTAAATAAGTTTCGAGTTGCTTCATAATCGCTTCATCCACTAAAATAGTTCTATAGCTATTCGTTGTTTTTGGTGTGTGGATGCCAATAACATCCCTAGTACGTTCAATAGTAATAGTGTTGTTTTGAAAGTCGATATTCTTCCACTGCAATCCTAATGCTTCGCCACGGCGGATACCTGTATAAGCGATCGTTAGGAAAAAAGTGTAGTGGGTAATATTTTCATGCTGTTTGGCATTCTCTAAAAAAGTGACCAACTCAGTAGGAGTAAGGAAGTTAGCAGCTTCCTTTTTCTTTTGGCTCTCTGTCGGAATTGTTACTTTCGTGAAGCGGTTACGATTGAGTATTTCTTCTTCAACTGCAGCATTAACAGCAATTTTAAAAATGGTATGCCATGCCCGTATTGTACTAGCCTGGTATTCGCCAACAAGTGCATTGATAAATATTCTTTGATATGTTTGCTTGTCTAATTTTTGCAGCTTGTAATGGCCGAGTAGAGGTTTTAAGTGAACACGTACAATGATTTCTCGTTGAACCTGTGTCCCTTTTTTCCATTTACCTTTATTCGTTTCATACCAAGTGTCTAGCCATTCACCAACAGTCATTTGGTCATTTTCTACATACCTTTTTTCACCACGCAGCGTTGCAGCCTTCACTTCCAACAGGGCTTTCAATGCTGCTTTTTCTGTTTTAAAACCACTTTTCTTCTTTTCTCTCCGCTTCCCAGCAGCATCATAATATTTATGTCGAAACATCCATAGTTTTTCTTTATTCGCATTGAAATAGTGATATATTTCAGGTTCTTTTGCTGATTTATATAACTTCACCTTGTCCATTCCTTTCATGCTTGGCGGCGTGTGTACAGGAATAGGTGAGTTTTATTTAATCTTGATACTCGAATTCGTCTTTCATTTCTTCTATTTTTGTCAGTATTTTTTGTTTGTCAGTTGGCGATAATTTTCGTCCTCCGTAGTTAATTTGAACGTCTGGTAAGTTTAATAAATACTGAAGATCAGGGGAATCACGCCATGAATTTGACATGGCATGTAATTGCATCAGTTGATTTATCTCATTAGCAAAGATATATGCATCATAAATTCTTTTAGCAGAGTCTACTTCTAGTATAGAACCATTACTTAACTCTTTATTCAATTCATAGAATTCTTCAAAAATCATTGAAGAGAATTTTTTTACACTACTATGCTGAAGTGACCTTAACTGAATTAGTATATTGTTTAAAATATTTTGTTCGAACAGATTGTTTCCTTTACCAGCTAACAAATATAAATAAGCAAAAGTAACATCTAGAGCCTTAGCAAGTTCCATAAGTTGAACATTGGTAAGTAGAATTTCCACACCGTTTTCTATTTGTTCAAGTGTAGTTTGTGGAATATTTGTCTCTTTAGATATATCAGATAATGTAATATGCAGTTGGTTACCGCTAACATCGTACATATCTTCTCTAACCTCTCGTATAGCTTCTCCTAGTGTAGGTATCTTGGGTGGTTTTAATAGATTTTCTAGAAGCATTTCTTTCCACTCATCTATATATTTGGCACCAATTAATAACTCCCCAAGTGGGATGTCTAAGATGCTGCCTAATGTCTTCAAGGTATCTATTTTTGGTATTTTAAGATTGTTTTCGATTTTAGAGAGATATCCTTGAGTTATTTCAGCTTTGTCGGCTAGTTCAATCATTGTCATATCTTTCTTTTTTCTGGCCTCTTTGATTGTTTCGCCAAGATTAACCTCAATGAACATTGTTTTCACCTCTTCTTTATAACCTTAATATACAATAATATTCCCAAAATGAATATAAAATATTGCATCTATTTATAAAATACTATAATATTCATATCAGGAATATTCCTAAAATGAATATTTGGAGGTGTTATGCATGGATAAACTCGTTTTAACAGTTCCTGAAGTAGCGAAAGTACTTGATTTAAGTACCGCAACCGTTTATGTAATGGTCCGCAATAATGAAATACCTTATAAAAAATTACGCGGCAAAATTGTTTTTCACCGTGAAACAATCGAAAAATGGCTAGCTACACCAACAGCATAGTAAAGGGGGCTATGAGATGTTACCTGCGAATATAGAATTACAACTCGATAAACAAGCCATTCGACAATACATCGAAAAGCGGCTTGATGAAGAAGTTAGAGAGTCTTTATGGTTTATTGATCTCAAGAAAATGGCGGATTTAACCAATATGTCACCACGCTTTTTAGAAAGTGACATTGTATGTGATGTTCGTATGCGAGCAATTGAAATAAAAAAAGCAAGAAAAAGATGGTGGCCAGCAAGGCAAGCATTTGAAGTTATAAGTGAAATTACGAGTGAATGGTGAAACCACACAACTTGGCGGCGTGTGTATGGAGTAGGTGAAAGAACGGAGGCAAAGAGAATGTATGAAAATCTAACAAATGACGAATTACGTATCTATCGTATTTTAGAAGGGTTGGGAGATTCAGAGAGTTTAACAGGTTCAGAAATTATGGAGCGATTGATGATTAAAGAGCGACGTTATTTTCATCAGCTTATTTTTAATTTGCGCTCGAAAGGTATGCCAGTAGTGAGCATTAAGAATGGTAATCATTCGGGTTATTGGTTAGCCAGAAATAAGGATGACCTCACAGCATATTTGCATGACAAAGAGCTTTATATTGCTACACATAGGAAGATTATTGAAGCCATGAGAGGTGCGGCAGAATCGATTTTTTAATCTCAATAATATTAACGAGGGTAGGAGTTGTGTTTTAAGACAGCTTCTAAGAATCGAGGTGATTGAATTTGAACAACAGAGAATTCGTTAAACAACTTATTACAGAAAGTATAGAGGATGAAAATTATTACTTCACTGTCAATCGAATTTTTAATAGATTTATGGATTCATTGGATGGTGGTGTGTTTTTATCACAGCTAGTTTATTGGTCAGATCATGCTAAGCGTTCGGACGGTTTCTTTTATAAAACAGCCAAAGAATGGCATGACGAAATTCATATCAGTAAACACCAAATTGATAAGCATACTAAGAAGTTAAGTGAATTAGGTATCGTCGAAACAAAGAAAATAAAGGCGAATGGTAGCCCAACAATTCATTACAAACTGGATATAGACCATCTGACCCTTTGCCTTACTTCCTTTTTTAAAAAATTAGAAATGGAAATCGAAAATGTTGAAAATGGAAATTCAAATAATTCGATTTCCAATATTAAAAATTCTGAAATGGAAATTCAAAAATTTAAAAATGGAAATCAAAATAATCAAAAATCCATTTTAAAAATTTCTGAAAACGAAATCAAAAATATTGAAAATGGAAATTTAAATAATTCGATTTCTTTAACAAAGATTACTACAGAGAATACACAAGAGAATACAACAGAGATTACTACTAATGAATACAACAAAGATTATCATCAAGAGATTTTGACTGAGAAAACGACAGACGACTACTCTTTTAACGCCTCTAGTTTATCTAATAGCGTAGATAGAGAAAAAGAAGAAAAGAAAAAAGAAAAAACAGTCGTCGGTCGGTCTCTTTCTAGAAATGAGCAAATTGTAAGTATTGAAAAAGCAATAAAATTCACATTCGATAATGTTGACGAGCAAGTCTATAAAGAAATACCTGGATGGCTTTTATATTCTGATTACGATTCAATCATGACAGTTTTACAAGAGACAGCACAGCTTGAGGAAATTCCTAATAAGCTTAGTAGCCATATATTGAACATGTTGATTGAGAGGAAAAAGCAAGGTCCTACAGCAATGAGTGGGTAAAGTAGGTTGAAAAATGTATAGCAAACTCGTAGAAGTGTTTTAGCATTAAATTTGATAAGCAATAAGGATGAGAGTTAAAAACGCTTCTAAGGCTATCTAAACGATTTTAGAAAGGGTGGAAGGAACATGGGGGACATAATAAATTTTCCTAATTTAGATAACTTATTTATTGAAATTGAACGTACAGAGGCTTTTATACAGACTGCAAATGAATTAAGCACATTCTTAAAAGCCTTACCTTTGAACAACGTTGATAACGATACATTAGTGGAGTTAATGGTGAAACATGTAAAGGAAGCAGAACAGGGGGCTTTTTTACAAGGTTTTAGTATGGGGTATGAATTTAGCGAATATCAAGGGAATGAAGGTAATCTATAGATGATCACTAAATTCAAATATACAGACACCGAACTAAAAAAGCTCCTCTCGTCAATGGTGGTACTCATTGATACTAGGGAGCAGGTGAATCAGCATATTATAAACTTTTTTCAAATCAATAATATCCCATATACAGCTATAAAGCTAGATACAGGGGATTATAGTGCTATGATTCCGCAAAATTTCGAGCTGGGTATATACAGAGATACCTATTTTCCATTAACAGTAGAACGTAAGAACAGCATTGACGAGTTAGCCAGTAGTATCAAAGAGGAGAGGTTCGAACATGAATTGATCCGATCGCAGAAATCAAACTTTACTTTATTAATAGAAGGTAGTTACTCAGACTTGGTGCATGGTAACTACAGAAGCCATTACAACTCCAAAGCATTACTCGCACGAATCAAAACGTTTGAAGCACGCTACCGCTTCTCTACAACCTTTTTGAATGATAGGCAATTAAGCGGTAACTGGATATACAACCATCTTTATTATCATGTTCGAGCCGCGTTGAAAGGATAGAGATGTTAGTCCTGAAACGACGTGTGTCAAATTTGACTCTCCCTACAGAGATAGTAATCGGACAAATCAGACACCTTAAAAAGAGAAGTTGTTAACCTTTGTTAACGTCTTTTATATAAAGCACAATTTTTCTAGTTACCAATTTGCAGAAGATGTACAGAGACATTCGGTGGAGATATAGCTTAGAACGCACAAGAAGCGACAGGGGCGTTTTAAATCTATTTTGTGAGAAAAAGTACAAACGTGAAACGAATGTTCTAAAAAGGGCTGTAAAACATGTTTTAGGGGTGATGGCATTTTGAATAAGAAATATGATTGGGATTGGATGCGAGAATATTATGCACGATCTCAGAAAAATAGCCGTACATCGTTAAAGGATGTTTCCCAGCTCTTTGAGGTACCTTATCAAACTGTTAGGAGAATAGCAGTGAAAGAAAACTGGATAGGCGGTGTAGCTGTATGTAGATGCGCTGAATTGATTGAGTATTTTCCAGATACTGAATACCAGGAACAATATTTGAAATTGGCTAAACCGCTAGCACATCGGAATTATAAGGAATTGGAAGAAATGCAACGATTCGATGATTGGTTTTGAAAGCTACAAATGATGACTTACTGATTGGTAACGTTACTAAATAGCGTTCCTTTTGAAATGCTACAAAAGCTCAGATAAATTACGTTTTTCGATGCACTGGACATGTTGAGAAATGTTAAGGTTGCAACGTTTCCAAAACGGAACTCAATTCACTTCCCAAACGGAACAGGACAGTAAGAAAACGTAAGGTATTAGTGATTTTAGAGCCTTGCAAAACCTAACATTTTACGGAGTACTCCATTGTAGTACTCCAATCGTTTGCCAGTAGTACTACATTGATTTAACTAAGGGAAAGCAGTCGTTTCATAGCGTTATTTTGAGAGTTGATTGGAACGTTCCAAAACACAACACAAATACTTTTCCAAAACAAACAAACCCCAAGAAAACCCATGAATTAGAACAAAAAGTATGCATCCAAAAGTGTGCATATCCAAGAAAAAAGGATGCAACCTTTTCGTGCGATGGTTGCAATGTTTGAAAAATGAGAGGAGGAAAACATAGTGGACATCAAAACAGAGAAATGGCTCGATTATGAAATTCGTTTTGTGGAAATTGAAGGTGAGTGGTGGGGAATTGCTAAAGATATAGCCGATGCCCTTTGTTACAGTAGTACAGCTGCTATGACAAGACACTTAAAAAGTAAATTTCTTACACATGTCAAATTGACTGGTATGAATCAGAAGTTTACAGCAATATCCGAACAAGGGATTTACAAAGCGATAACTCGTTCACAAAGACCTGAAGCAGAAGCATTTGAAGATTGGCTATTTGAAGTAGTTAAAACACTTCGCCAGTCGTCAGGGTTAGAAGGTTTTCAAATCTTTAGGATGCTAGACAAAGTGCATCAAAAGGAAACAATGGCTAAGTTGCAACAATCATTACTAGAACCAACAACGGTGAGCTTTATAAAAGCAAATACAATTGCTAACAAAGCAGTTTCTAGTCGTCATGGACACGTGAAATCTCTAAAGAAAAATCAGATGACACCTGAGATGTTAATTGAACGAGAGCCAATCTTAGCCGATACAGTTGATTTAATGATCGCAAAAGAGAAATTCCGACTTGATTTGTCAGTCAGTAAGAAAGTGTATGAAAAGTATGTGCATTAACAGGCAGTAAAGCTTATGAATATGTGATTAAAAATTCCGAACTGAACACATACATGAATTCAAAAAAATAGTGTGCATCTAGAATGCAACCATGCTAACTTTTGCTAACATATTTCCGTATTAAGGATGCTAAGAAATGCTAAGGTATGTCTCTTGTAGGAGGCTAATAACCGCTTCGAAGATGTTGGCTTTTGTCGGCAACCCACTAAGATGTTGGAAAATGTAGGTGTACTGTATATACGGGATGGTGAAAGATATTGACTTTAGATGAATTAAAACGCCTATTTAAAAAGCAAATACCAGCTGCTTATGAATCGCTAAAAGAAGCAGAAACAATGCCAGAAGGTGAGGTTAAGCGTTATAAAATATCAGCTGCTATTGAGGTGATTGAAAAGGCTCAAGATATTCTCTCGAGTTGCTGGGATGAATTAAAATTTAAGGACGAGCTTATTTTAGCTCATAGACTTGATAACGTACCAAGAGAACGTACAGCCATGATTTTCTTTGATTATGTAAATACCGAACCCACAAGGGCTATAAAAAATTTAAAAGCATTAGAGAATTTAGCGTACAAAAGGCTAATTAAGCTTTTAAACGATCAGGAAGTCCATTTAGAGGATGTTTCAAACACTAGCCAACAAAGTATGGCTGATCGTTTAAAAGCAAAAGAACAACGAATGAAAGGGTGATAGCATGATGACAGACAGCCAATTTTGGGCGTACTTACATGCACAACGAGAATTAGAAGAAATCGAACGAGTATATCAAGCGGAGCGACAGGAAGCTTATGAAGGGATCGTTCCCACTATAACAGGTTTCGATTATGGTAGCGGACGCATCTACAAATTGGCTTGTCATGTTGAAGATTATGCTATTTACCTGGTAGAGCTTTATGAAAAACGAAATCAGCGCATGGAAAAAGTAAAAAAGCGTGTCGAAGTATTGGAAGAAGCAGTTTCCCTTCTCTATGATGACGAGCGAGCGCAGTATGAGGCTTGGAAAGCAAATTCCGTTGGTTTATACCCTGATGTGTTAAAGACTCTGAAAGAGTGTTTGAGCTTTGTTTTAGAACATGACCAAATAAAAGAAGATGCTCATGAATTGTCGGTTACTGAATGGGATGCTCAGGTAGAGAAAATGGAAGAAGATGAGTTGCTTTCAGATTACTGGGATCGTGATGGTTCATTTGACGAAGAGATTAAGAAGCGGCGAGAAAAAGAAAAACAGTATGGCCGGGTTGATTTATCAGAAAGCGCGTTACAGAACTATGCTGAAAAGTTTACGATAAAAAACCGCTTCCATAAGGCAGTAGCGTATTATTAGTCGTGTAGGTACTTTATGCATTCGGAAAGTAACTACATAGAAAGGAGAAGATACATGTTTTGTGTCATTCAGAAAATACAAAAGAAGAAGCAGGATCCGTATGGCACACGTAAAGAAATCATTGTTAGTGAGACAACATTTGGCTTTGCTGGTGAAGAACCTAAGACGTCATATAGTTACACATACAGCGATGAACGATTTGAAAGACCAATTTTAGATGCCTATAAAATTAGTATTCATCACAGCTACCGAGAAAAAGGTGAAGTGAAAAAGAAACAATGGGTTATCTGCACAATGAG
Source organism: Lysinibacillus sp. G4S2 (assembly GCF_030348505.1). NCBI lineage: Bacteria > Bacillati > Bacillota > Bacilli > Caryophanales > Bacillaceae > Lysinibacillus > Lysinibacillus sp. G4S2. Next base: position 496,258 of record NZ_JAUCFJ010000002.1, read on the forward strand.
TTACTATGATTTCATAGATTCCTGGTACGGCGATCATTATGTTAATCAGACTTTAAAGGAGAAACTAAATGAAATGGGCATTGATGAAGATACCTTTCATGAACTTATTAACGCTAAGTTGGAACCACTCATTGAACAAATTGAGTTGGAGTTTCAACAGACAGAAGAATATAGGGTTAAGAAGGAACAAGAAGCTATCCTCAAGGCACATAGAGAAGCGGAGGTAGCATTTGAAAAGGAATATGGACCAGGTGAATACCGGTATTGCTATGACGTATTTGGGACATTGCGCAATCCAGCGTACTTAGAGGAGCTAAAGGTTAAGAAAAAGGTGCAAGAAGAATATAGAAGACGTAGTTACGAAGAAAGCTTTAAGCGTAACTACAACAATTATTCAAGCGGTGACGGAAGTAGTTACTCAACCGCTTCGACTAGTAACTACAACGAAGATGAAAAGAAGATGCTACATGAAATCTATAGAATGGCATCCAAGAAGTTTCATCCCGATGCGTGCGGTGATGACGGTAGTAAGATGAAGCTTTTAACCAAATTAAAAGATCAGTGGGGACTATAAATGAAATAAGAGGGGGACGAAATTTCGTTTTCCTATAATCTACTAAAGAGAGATGACTTGTTAAACCCTACAACAGACCAATATTAACTTGAAAGAAAGAGAGGAGAAAGAACAATGTAATCTAATCAAGTACCAAGTGCTCGCTATAGAATGAGGACTTGGTATTTTTTTGTTTATATACTTACTCTAATTTCCATTAGAAAACGACGGAAAACTCAGCATCAGAATCTCGTTTAGACATTCAATGTTAAACATGATGCACAGCTAATTTAGTAAGTTTTTTTGTATTTATAATATAAATTTTGTTATTTGGCAAATATTTAACTTGACTCCGTTTTTAAAAGTATGTAATATGAAATAAACTTCACATGAAGTCAACTTCATATTTCGGAGGGGAGTATTGTATTGAAACGAAAGTTATTTCAAAGAGTATTAATATCGTTCCTTGCAATTATGTTAGGTGTTATTAGTCTTTTGATGAATCCAGTAGACAAAGTGTCGGCAATCTATCTTTTCATTGCTGGTATTATTATTTTGATTGTATCGATTACAATCTATTTAAGAAAATCGGAAAAAGAGGATGATTTATCGAAAGAATATGATGAAAGAGATGCTCTTATTGAAGGACATGCTTCAAATATAACTATGCAAGGTATAACGTTATTAATAATAGTTTTGCTGTTTTTGAGTAATTTTATTGTATTATCTGTAAAAGCGGTTCTTTTACTATTAATACTAGCTCTTTTCATCCTCAATACTGTAACTAAGTTTTTCTATGAACGAGTCCTTTAATTCTAATGGAGGATGAATATGGAAAATAGAGTGCGAGATTTAAGAAAACAGCATAATTTAACTCAACAAGAATTGGCTGATCGTGTAAGTGTATCTTCAAGGACGATTATTTCACTTGAGAATCAGAAGTATAATCCTTCTGTATTGCTTGCCTATAAAATTGCATCGATTTTTAATCAATCGATAGAAGAAGTTTTTATTTTTGATGAAAATGACAAATAAGGAGATTATTTAATATGTTAGGTTTAGTAAGTATTTTTATCATTTTTGGGATTGTTTTAACTGCTTGGGGAATTTATCGAATGAAAACAGATGATGGTCTTTTTGGAAAGAGTCAAAAAAGCAAAAATATTTTTAATTTGTTTTTAATGGGAGAGGCATCCGGAATTGGTCAATTTTTAAGTGGAATTGTTTGTGTAATTGTAGGGGTGGCTATTTTATTGTTTGGGTAAACTAATAAGCTACCAATCGTTTAATTTAATAATTTAAGCAAAAGACCAGGACTCATTTTTATGAGTACCTAGTCTTTTTTGTTTGTTCACCTTGTAATTCCTTTTCTTGAGCTTCTATAACTTGCTTTAATTCTGCTAATTCATCTACTTTAATAATTTCAGTTACCGTTAAATTGTCGGCTACAGACGGAAAGAGAGGTATCTCTATAGAATCGCCTTAATAGTAAGGAACTATGCTCAAATTTGAGCGTATTGTTTTGGAATTGGAAATTGAACTACGAACAATGTTCGTAACAAAAAAGAGCTAAGAATGTAATTTTTAAAATAAAGATTCATCAATTAAATGAGCTTTGTTTAACAAAATATCCCCGTTAGAATAGAGGAAAGTTGAAGATTATTTTATTACATTTATTTTTATTAAAAATCTGTAATACCAATACAAAAAAGAATAAGGGAGCAAATATGAGAAAAAGGTAAGATAGATATTCCAACCGTTTCCGTAAGTTACCCTTTCAAAATAAACAAATACCATTTCTAAAAAAGTGGTGAGCAAGGTCATTAAAAATAGAACAAAATAAGGTTTGTTAATTTTTTTAATGAAAAAGATTAAGTAACATGCGAAGACAGGATAAATTCCTAAATCAAAAGGTAATGAAGCTAAATTTTTTTGATTAGGAAAAGGTAGCACCTCCCAAAAACCAAAATAAAAACCTAGGGTATTTATTGTATAGGTAACAACGCTAAAAAATGGAGAAAACAAGAAAAGTAACATTTTATCTTTTTTGTAAAGGTGCATTATACAGATAATCCATGGAATAAGAAATATCAAAAGTAGGTGTAAAATCATTATTTTCCCTTTCATTTTAATTATAAATTTATACTTAATCTCTTTATTAAACTGTGTAGGTTTACTGAACAATATAAGGGAATTGAATAAATTATTATGATTTAGTGGGATAGCGCAGTGCAATAACAACTTGGGGCGATGCAATGCAACAGGTTGCTATCCCAAGTCCATTGTATGTAATTCAAGTTGAAAGCATTACAACTATAAATATGTGTCGGAGGATGAAATAAAAAGAGCCATCTCCATAATAAGAAATGGCTATAATGGTGATCTAAGGTTTGGTAAAAATGTAAAGCATAAATGGGATACACTATATATAATGCTTTCAATATGAATATAGCTAGGCTTTGAAATCTAAATAAAATATAAATGTAAAAGGGTCACTTGATCAGAGTGACCCAAAGCCAAAAAAATCGGGAGATTTCTTAGCTAAGCTAAATAGCTTAACATTACTATAACTATGCTGTAATTATTACATCTGTATAGGGACTTGTCCTGCAAAATAAAAGTATAGAAGTGGTTCATTAAGTTTGTGTAACTAATTCTACAGCTTCTACTACTAATGGAGTTCCCGCTGTGATTGTACCAGTAACACCGTTAAAAGTTAATTCTGTTGTTGAAATTGTATACGAATCGCCTTCTTGTAATACACCGTTGATATAGAAATTATAGTAGCCGTTTACTACTACCGGAAAAGCAGTGGCAGCAGTCCCGCTATCATCTAGAAAGGCAGTTGCAGGAATAGTAGTACCATCAGCGACCGTCAAATTTGCTGCTAAAACATCAAAAAATCTAGTCGAAGTACCTGTAACATTTACATGAATATTAATAATTGAAAGTGCCATTTTTTTCACCTCCTTTCAAGGGAAGAAGCATTATTTAAAAGATTTTTATATCACATTTGTTGGAATCCCAATGATTCTATAATGATTGGAGTTCCAGCAAAAATAGTTGCATTAAATGGGTCAAGAGTTAACGAATCTGGGGTTACTTTATAGGCACCGCCCTCTTGCATCACAGCATTGATGTAAAGATTGACATATCCGTTGGGATTAAAAAGTTTGAATGCTGTTACTGGATCGCCATTATCATCTGTAAATAAATTAGCTGGAAGGGTTGCTCCGTTTGTTAGATCAATATCTTCTGTAACAATATAGAAATATCTATTTATCGTTGGAATAATAGTTCCTTCAGGGATAACGACTGGAGGAGATGGGATAGAAGATATGTCTATAGCTTTTATACGGGGCCAAAAAAAATTATTACCTTCACAACAATCATTGCAAATAAAACTTAAGTGATTTTTGTTGTTCATTATTGTGTCACCTCCCTTTTATATTTTTGACCCCATAACTATTTTTTGAAATATTCTGAGCCTCACACTAATAGGTTATGTTTTCACGTTGAAACACGATTAGTAATACGTCTATTAAATTGAATTTTTTTTAATATAAAGATTGTTTATAGCAGAACAATTAAAAGAGGTGAGAATTCTTTAATCTAATGAAGAAGAGGTTCAATTGCCTGTTAATTGAAGAAAAAATAAAAAAGCCGCAGCGTGTTACACGCTACAGCTCAAGATTGGTTACCCTTTTGTGGTTAGTCAGTAGAAGTATTATGCCACAAATGTAGTATGGTGACAAAGTATTTATAAAGTACCTGAAGAGATATGCATATCGAAATTAAAACATCAGCAGTATCAAAAATGTGCTACTATTACGCTGGCGCCAGAAAACAAAAAGCATCCGCTCCAGAAGAGTAGATGCTTTTTTTGTGTGGTTATTCCTCAACAAGTTCTAACAAGTCACTGATTTCGCAATCTAATGCCTTGCATAGTGCCCCAAGCGTATCACGTTGATATTGTTTAGATTCATCGTTGTACATTTTACGGACTGTTTCAAAGTTTACTCCTGATATTTCCGAACATTTTCGGATTGAGATATTTCTTTCATCAAGGATTATTTTTAATCTTGATTTAGCTCTAACTCCCACATTATCACCTCTCTATATATTTATTATACAGAAAATCTAAACAAAATGACAGCGAAATGCAGTTGACTTCGAAATAAAGTCAGTGCTATACTAATGACAGTGAAATACAGTCTGTTGTGGACAACCATCAATGGTTAGTCGGTGAATGGACTAGAAATAGCCGACATGCGTTAGGAAGGTAGGTGAATGGATGAAGCGATTTACTAAACAGCAACGCCAACAAGTAGCTCGTGCCATGCTTAAGGGCTATCTAATATTGCTCACACAACAGATCAATAAATAAATTCAGGGAGACGAAGTTTCGTCCACTTAAAAAGGGGGGCATCCAAATGAAAGTAACAGCTAAAGAATGGTGTATCATGTCGGACCACAACTAGCAATTACTTTTGAATGCAGTAGCAACAATTCGCTAAGGTAACGAATCATTCAACAGTGAATAATGACTATTAAATCACACTATAAAACACAGCAGATAGGAGCTAAGAAACATGGAAAAAACAACAGTAACATTTAGCTTAGTAGACACAGTAGATGCACTAGAGGACATTCGAGAGATCTTAGAAAATGCACATTATGTTCAACAGCTAGTCGAAGAAAAATTTTTCGGTCGTTGCGATGTTGAGGAAGCCGATGTACAGCTCGGCATTGTTCATGATTACCATCGTTATGGAGTTTTCAACAGAATACTAAGCGACAATGTTTATCATGCTGAAACACTACTAAAAGACCTATTGCATACAGTCAAAATAACTTTGCAAGATAGTTAATCAATAACAAATAGAGAGGGGAATTGAACATGATTAAGAATTTATTTGCTGGTGTAAAAAACGTTGATTTTGTAGGAGAATCCTTTTCAAGAATAGTTGGCCAAGAGGTCAAAATGGAAACAGTCGTTTTAGAAGAGCTTGATACAAGTCGTTGGAATACACTGGCTGAACGTACTAACACAAAATCATTCATTCGTATGGTTGGCAGGGAACCAGTGAACTATGCAGAGGTACAGGCATGGGTGAAAGGTTTATCAGAAGGCATAGAAAAAGCCGCAGCGTTGGCAGACGCTACAGCTCATTGATTCATGCCCTTTGAAGTGCAGAAATAGTTTATCATATAGATTTAGTATATGCCAATTAGAAAAGCTTTACAGTACACTGTAAGGCTTTTTTGTATCATTTATATATTATATAATTTCCATCCTATGACTTATTATAGAATCAGGAGGCGATTATATGAATAAGGAAAAATTAAAATATGCAATTTTAAAAGAAATAGATTCGAATAATTTACCTTTAACGGAAAATGATTTTGGTGCAGCTCTAGGTTTTTTGTCTAGAGAAAACTATCTATCCGGATTTTTTAGGGCAGATCATAGAGCTCATTTACACAAAATGGGACCTTCTCTAACTGAACATTCAATCCCGACCCTGATTTTTTTGCAAATAACCTTTGCGAAATTGGGGTCTTTTTATATGGAACATAATTGGAAAATATCTCGTATTCAGCATTTATGATTAGTACACGGATTAATCCATCCATTTCTTTTCTAGGAAAGGAATTACTTGTATTGGTTTTATATCATGAATCCCTCCTATGCTTATCACGTAATCAAGTGGTTAATTTATAGGGGCGCTTTCCAGAAGTTTCGTGACTTTTTGGAGGCCTTTATTTCATAGCTATTTCAAGGGGATTTAGAGAATAAATTTTCATTTTACTTCATGATAAATTGTGTTGTCAATAATAAATTTGTGAATTTATAAAAAAATGTTATAATAGTCTTACAATTATTTTTTTAAAATCGTATTTCGAATTCCGCTGTCCTTTTTGCAGATAGAATTTGGATACGTTTTTTTAATATCCTTTTTAAGCCGAAGAAAAAATTAAAACAGTTATGTGAGCTTTAAAGGAAGTTAGTTGAATAAAATTATTAATTTACTATCTAATAGTAACCGATTTTTTATTTCATAAGGAGGACTAGAATAATGAATCTAATCAATAAGAAAGTTACACACAAGCGTTTTGGCATGGGTAGTATAGTTAAACATAATGATTCTCGTATTGAAATACATTTCGCATCGGAAAATAAAATGTTTGTTTTCCCTGATGTATTTGGAAAGCACCTAAAACTACATGATAAAAGTGATGCTAAGTCACTTGAAGAAATTTTGAAAAAAAAGGAAAACGAACGAAAAGAGGAAGAATGGAAGAAGGAAGAGGAAAAAAAACTACAACGAAAAAAACTGGTACTTCGCTTGGAACACGAAAAACTTATGAAAAACCATAAACTTCATCCCGAATCACAAATGGTTTTTTGGTGTGACACAGAAGAACAGAATAGTTCTTTTTCAGAGCGGAAAGTTTTTTCAGGCGTATTAAAAAGTGGTAATAACAAAGGAAAGCCAAACAAGCCGAGCCGCTTGCACCAAAATAGCGCTGTCCTATTAACAGCAATAGATTCCGGCATGCCTGAAAAAGACAGACGTATCTTAGGTGTCTATATGGTGAATGAAGATTTTGTCGGTAAGCTTTGTGAAGATGGATATATTCCTGCTCATTCAAAATACAGAATTCAACTTACAGAACAGGAGTCGGATCAGCTGCTTTTCTGGCAATATTATATAAATGAAAAATTCCCTGAAAAAATGACATGGAAGACAGGTAAATATCGTTATTTTGAAAATTTATGGATGGCTCAAATTTTGCTTGATATAGTTTCGTTGAAAAGTGACCCAAATGAACGAGAGCTGGCACAACAATTTTTTAAACATTTTTGTAAAATGAATATGATAACAGCTCAAGAGTTACCAAAGCCTAATGGTGCATTAATGCGTATTTAGAAGTTAGCCCAAAGATTATAAGAATGACTAACACCTACTTTCTTTTTAGCAGTATGTTTGATTGTAACTGCTGGGATTGTTCGTGTCATAGCTAACCTGATTTGGAATTAAAATATAAGGTATGCTGTTGCTTCAAAGGCACCAATTTTATCAAACTTAGATTCAATTGTAGCCATGTTTATGGGGTGGCCATATAATACAAATTATTCTGAGGGTGTAAAATGGGTTGTCCACTTGAGGTAGGACATTACCAAAGATTAAAGTACCTAGATTAACCAGAAGGTAATACGGGAACAGTCATCCTTTTTAGATGTTGTAAATTTACACTTTTATGGAAACGTTATATAAAACTTTAATAACAGATAAAGATTGATCAAAATATTCATCTTGTAGATGTAGTAAATTAGGATTTATAATAGGAAAGACACTAACATTATTTTAGCCATTTCTCAATTGAGATATGGCTTTTATTTTTAACTTGTATGGAAGAATATTAAATTCATGTTGTTGTAAGTAATTCGTTCAATTATTGGCCCGATTCTTTATAGGAAAAAGCAAATAACTCCTGAAGAGCCTTAAATGGTCTATTTACATAACAAAAAAAGATTGAAGCAGTTAGCCCCAATCTAAATCACTCACACATTCCTATACACACGCTCGCCTAGTTTTTAATTAGCCCCATTCTGCCCCACCTAGCCCCAATGCAAAGCTATTATATGCAGTATCATGCAATTAATGTTTATGCTAAATTACCGTTAAACCGTTGATACATAAGGCTTTCTTGCTTATTGATGTAATACCTTGCACCCTGAAAATAATAGAAATAGTATAGCATAATGTGGTTGGGGAATCCTGTGATAGCAACATACGAAACTACCCTAAATTTGATGGAGCTCAAGCATTAATAAGACGAACAGGTCAGCAGATTTTTAGTCATAGCAATTACACTGCTAGTTAATCTATACATGTATCTAGCATTTTCAATTAGTAAGAAAAATAGCATGGAAACAAATGTTATTTTATAGTAGCATTTGTTTGGAAAGGAGTGGATTTTTATGAAAAAAATAAGTGTAATAGTATGCGTGCTGTTGAGTTGCTTTTTTTTAAATGAGGAGAAGATATTTGCACAAAATCAAACTTTAGCAGATTTTGATTTTATGGAAATAAAGTATACCGTAAAGATTACAAAGTCTGGGGCAACTGTTAAAGAGTTACCCTCCAGGTCATCCAAAACTATTGGTCATGTGAAGGGTGGAGAATTTGTTATTTCCGAATATATGGCGGAAGGTGGTTGGATGCCCATTTTATTTAATGGGCAACATGGCTTTATTGAAGTAACTCAAATAGAATTTGACTTACCTCAAACAATTAGTATATCTAATTCTAAAAGCGGTGTAGTAGTTAAAGAAAAACCAACAGCAGACAGCAATACATTAGGAACACTCAGTAACGGAATACTAATGGATAATTACGGAGAGGTTGGGAATGGCTATTCGTATGTCCAATATGGAAACATCATAGGTTACGTTAAAACAAGTTTTATTACTAATCCTAAGCCTGTAGTGAAATATATTAGCAGTTCAACTGAATATATAGATTCATACCTAATAGCAAGTAAAGGATTTGGAAGTGCAGGATTAATTGAAAGTGAAACAAAGGTTCATGTATATGGATCAGTTGCGGGTTGGTCTTACATTGACCAATATCCGGATGATGGTGAAATTAATGGTATTTATATTGAATCGAAGTATATAGTAGACAAATTAAGCCAAGTACGTAAATAAACAAAGCGTAAGACTATCACTTTTTGGTAGTCTTATTTTTATGACGTTTTATTTAGTTAAATGTTATAGTTTGATTTATGCTCCGTTTTGCACCCTAAAATAAAAATATAGCATAATGTAGCTGGGGAATCCTGTTATAACAATGGTTTCTATAGTCTTTGCTAATGCTTATGCTGCTGGGTAAACAGATTCAATTGAAAGAAGCTTCGAGGGCAAAGAAAAAGCTGTAGCGTTGGCAGACGCTACAGCTTTCAAAAGAGCCTTATCTCTAGCATAGAAAGGCTTTTTTTGTATCAAATTTATATTTATTTTCTGACTTATGATTGGGTGAGGGAAGAAATTGCTTAAATCCATCCCTTATGTTATTTGGTCATACCATATATCATTCCAGATATATAAGGAATCAACCAAATGAACCATACTAATATACTTAACGTATGGAATTTTCTCATCATTTCTGAGTCTTTTTTTACCAATACAATAGAAGCCCAAATGGCATGAAATAACATTAACAAGATTGCTAATAAACCTGTTATGCCATGAAAACTAAATAGAGATCCTTGGGAGGCCATTTTTTCCATCATAGTAGTTCCAAGTGTATCGCATAGTAAGCCTATCCAAAAAATAATCACATGCCATAACTTTAATGTTTTTTGGAATTTTTCTGCCCATACTCCTACTGAATAAAAAACTAGTGCTGCTGTAATAAATATAGTAGCAATTATTAGCATTTCAATCACCCGATTCATAGCACTATTTAAATGTTTTTTTCCCTTAAAAGTACTACTTTATACTCTAAAAGAATATATACACCTACTGCTCAGATTTATTATAAAAAAGCAATATGAACAACAGATGAACAACAACATAGAAATTAGCTTCTTTATGTTGGAGTCCAAATAACAAAACACAAATATTGTACGTTATTGAAACTTTTCGTAAGTAAACATCGTATAGATAATTAAATGTTTTATTTATACATTAATGGGAGTTGTCAATATGGAGAAATTCAGTAGTCCAGAAGAAGTCATAGATATTTGGTTAAAAGAAGGTTACGAAAAAGTTTATGATGCTACATCAGAAGAGTTTCAGAAGATAGTCACTTTAGAACAATTTATTGAGCTGAGCACATCTTTTAATAATGGTGTTAAAAATTATCAATTAGAAACAAAGACGGTATTACAAAATTTAACACATTATGTATGGTTAGATGATAAACGTGAGAAAGCAGTTGTAGCTTCCTTTGATACATTCAATCAAATACAGCGTTTTTATTTAACGCCTTTTACTGTTTTTCCGAAAACGGACCAACAGTATACAAAAAATAAATACATAATGCCAATTAGAGATGAGTGGTTTGTTTTTTGGGGTGGTACGAATGAATTTGTAAATTATCATTATTTATATGAAGGTCAGCGATATGCTTACGATTTAGTAAAAGTTCAAGATGGACAATCTTATCAAAATAGCCCAATTCGAAATGAAAATTTTTATGCTTTTGATGAAGATATTATAGCACCAGCAGATGGTAAAGTCGTAACAGTTGTAGATGGAATAAAAGATAATGTGCCTGGTGAAATGGATGAACATAATCCAGCAGGAAACTATGTCGTGATTGAACATGCAAATAATGAATTTAGTATGATTGCACATTTTAAAAAGGACTCGATTTTAGTAAAATCAGGTGAAATCGTAACGGCAGGGCAACTTATTGGGAAATGCGGAAACTCTGGTAATTCATCAGAAGCTCATATTCATTTTCAGGTAATGGATGCGCCAGATATTGTAAATGGAAAGTCAATTCGTATTCTATTTAAAGATGGTAAAGAGCCAATACAAGGGGATACGATATCTAATTCATACGAATAAAATTGACAGAAAAATTATCAATTCCAAGAACAATAGGTCGGTTCTTTCATTCATTTCTAATAAAAGCAGTGAGCAGTGCCAATAGTGGAACTTGCTCACAAAAGCAAAATGAAAAAGGATTAAGTCCGGTTCAAAACCGAACTTAATCCTTTTGGCTACTAAACTAAATAAACGGCGTAGGGGGTCACTTCAAAATGAAGTGACCCCCTAATCATTAGTGGTGAAAAAAGAAGTTAAACTCGGAATTGAGCTGCTAAGTCTCTTAACTCTTCTGCTAAGTTTGCGAGTGCATAAGCAGATGATGAAATTTCCTCCATTGATGCCATTTGTTCTTCGGACGTAGCAGAAACACTCTCTGTGCCAGCTGTAGTAGATTGAGTTACGGAATGGATCGTATTCATACTACCAACAATTTCTTCAGTTCCAGCTGCCATTTGCTCGACTGCAGCAGATACTTCTTCTACCTGCATCGAAACACTTTGAATGGCACTTTGAATTGAAGCGAAAGTTGTACGTGTATTTTCTGTTGTTTTAATCCCTTCAGTAACTTCCGTTGTTACTAACTTCATTGATTCAACAGCTTTTTGAGTATCTTTCTGTGTCTCTGAAATCAATACTTCAATTTGGTTTGAAGAAACAGCAGACTGTTCTGCTAATTTCCTAACCTCATCTGCAACGACGGCAAAGCCTTTTCCATGCTCGCCAGCACGAGCGGCTTCAATTGCAGCATTCAGGGCAAGAAGATTTGTTTGCTCAGCAATTGCTGTAATCGAATCAATAATTTGACCAATTTCATAAGAACGTTTTCCTAATAAGTCGACAACTTCGGATAAGCCTTTTACTCGATCTGTGATGTCTATCATTTGTACATTCATTTGATTTGCTGCATTCATACCATTTATCAACAATGATAATGAATCCTTTGAAAGCTCACTTACAGATTGAGCATTTCCAGCTACTTGTTGCACACCTGTTGAAAGCTCATTGACAGTATTGAATGTGTTAGAAACATTTTTTAGTTGCTCTACAGATCCATGAGCGATAGTTTCCATCGTATTTGCAACCATCTCTGTTGCTTTCGTAGTTTCTGCTGCATTAGCATTCAATTCTTCTGATGCTGCGGCTACATGATTAGCAGTTTCAGTGACTTTAGTTACTGTATTACGAATGTTATTAATCATCGAATTAAATGATTGAGTTAGTTGACCAATTTCATCTTTGGATGAATATGTACCTTGCACAGTCAAATCACCGTCGCCCGCTTTTAACATATTAGCCTGCAACTCTTTCACTGGATTTACAATTAAACGTCCAATCCATGTTGCCAATGTAATAAAGAAAATAATGGCTAAAACAGTGAGAATGGCAGAAATAAGCATAGTAGTGTATAGACTTTGTTCATTTTCTTTATTCAACTGTTTAGCATCTTCGGAACATATAGTCATAAGATCGCGTGCATTAGATGCCACTTTTTCACGAAAATCATGCATAGTTGTAGTGTATAAAGAATAGGCTTCCTCGTTTCGGTTCTTACTAGCTAAATCAATGACCTCTGTCATAGTACTATCATAACCGTCAAGATTGGATTTAATAGATTCTAACAGTTTTCGTTCATCTTCATTTCCACTGTAAGTGTCTTCGAATTTTACAATTGATTCTTCAATATTTTTAGCTCTTTCTTGGATGTTTGCCTGTAGTTCAGCGTTACGTTTATTATCCATAGTAATCATAAGCTCTAAAACGAAAGCATCCATCGCACGAATGTCAGTTCGAATTTGACCGAGATGTTGGATTGGCAAAAGTGATTCGTCGTACATCTCCTTGGTTTTTTTTGCCATGTCATTAATGTAATAAAAACCGGCACCTGAAAGAATTAATAAAAAAATAACAGCGGACGTAATGAGTGTCAAAATTTTCTTTCTAATAGAAAAGTTTTTCAAAAATATTTCCTCCATTGGCTCAATTATCTTCAAATAAGTGGTATATACTAATAACTTTGGATATATTGAGTAATTTGTATTTTGTAATAAATATACTACATCCAAATTTACAATAAGAGAAGATAGAATTATGAAATTTTTATTACGAAAAATAAAAGGTTACAGCTCATTGCAATCGAGTGTACTGACGGGTTGATTTCTTTGGTAGAAAGAGCTTGTTTTTCGATAAAAACCCAAAAAGTTTCGATAAAATGAGATTTTGTTTCGATAAAAGCTCAAATAGTTTCGATAAAGAGCGATTTTGTTTCGATAAATCTTCAAATTATTCCTATAAAACGAAAGAAAGGAGCTTTAGCGATTCAGTTTTGGGACTCGACACTAAAACAATCACAAAGATTACCTTGATCATTTTGTTTTTCAATACTAAGAAAAAGTTGTCTCTTCCGCTGAGACAACTCTCGAAAAATGAGGGGGTTGGGGCGTCCGATGAGCCGCTTCACTCGCTCCAGGGTCTCATCTGTGACGCTAATCTCCAAGGAGTCGCCCAGCCGAAACGAGATCAACTAATACATGGCATATGTTTTAACAAATGTCATCCACAACTTTTGGTGATGAGCCAATTAATGAAAAGCTATACAAAACATGAAAAAATGGTTTCGGGATTAGCCCTTTTCTTTTTCTACCTATTATAGAAGGAATAGCGAAATCTGAGTCCTTATAGGGAGCGAAATGCTTTGATTTCGTGCTGTGGGGAGGACCTGGGACTAATATTTCAGATTGGAGATACGATGAGACTCGTTACCCTAAGGCAAAAAAAGGATTAAGTCCGGTTCAAAACCGAACTTAATCCTTACTAGCTACTTAACTAAATAAGCAGCGGCAAATGTAATTGTTGAAAGAAGTTATACTCGGAATTGAGCTGCTAAACCTCTTAACTCTTCTGCCAAGTTTGCGAGTGCATAAGCAGATGATGAAATCTCCTCCATTGATGCGGTTTGTTCTTCAGTCGTTGCAGAAATACTCTTTGTGCTGGCTGTAGTAGATTGAGTTATGGAGTGGACTGTATTCATACTACCAACAATTTCTTCAGTTCCTGCCGCCATTTGCTGGACTGCAGCAGATACTGTTTCTACCTGCATCGTAACATTTTGAATGGCACCTTGGATTGAAGCGAAAGTTGTACGTGTATTTTCTGTTGTTTTAATCCCTTCATTAACTCCTGCTGTTACTAACTTCATTGATTCAACAGCCTTTTGAGTATCTTTCTGTGTCTCTGAAATCAACACTTCAATTTGGTTTGAAGAAACAGCAGACTGTTCTGCTAATTTTCTAACCTCATCTGCAACGACGGCAAAGCCATTCCCATGCTCGCCAGCACGTGCGGCTTCAATTGCGGCGTTCAGGGCAAGGAGATTTGTTTGTTGAGCAATCGCTGTAATCGAATCAATAATTTGACCGATGTCATTAGAACGTTTTCCTAGCACGTCGACAACTTCGGATAAACCATTTACTCGTTCTGTGATGTCCATCATTTGTTGATTCATTTGATTCGCAGCATCTATACCATTGATCACTAGAGATAAAGAATCACCTGAAAGTTCGGTTACAGCTTGAGCATTGCCAGCTATTTGTTGCACACCTGTTGAAAGCTCATTAACAGTATTGACGGTGTTAGAGACATTGTTTAGTTGCTCTACTGATCCATGAGCGATAGTTTCCATCGTACTTGCAACCATCTCTGTTGCTTTCGTAGTTTCTGCTGCATTAGCATTCAATTCTTCAGATGCTGATGCCACATGATTAGCAGTTTCAGTCACTTTTGTTACTGTATTACGAATATTATTAAGCATCGAATTAAATGATTGGGTTAATTGACCAATTTCATCCTTAGATGAATAAGTACCTTGCACAGTCAAATCTCCATCGCCTGCTTTTAACATATTAGCCTGCAACTCTTTCACTGGATTTACAATTAAACGTGCAATCCATGCTGCTAATGTAATAAAGAAAATAATGGCTAAAACAGAAAGAATGGCAGAAATAAGCATAGTAGTAGATTGATTTTCCTCATTTATTTTATTCAGCTGATCGGCATCATCAGCACATAGAGTCATAAGCTTGTCTGTATCAGTTTCCACTTTCTCGATAAGATCATCTGAAACTTTGGTGTATAAAGAATAGGCTTCCTCGTTTCGGTTCTTACTAGCCAAGTCAATGATATCTGCCATGGTATTAAAATAACGATCGCGATTGGATTTAAGAGATTCTACTAGTTTTTGTTCATCTTCTTTTCCAGTGTAAGAGTCTTCGAATTTCATGAGTAAGTCTTTAATACTTTCACTACTTTTTGAGATGTGTGCCTGTAGTTCGGTATTACGATTAGCATCCGTAGTAATCATGAGTTCTAAAATGTAAGAATCTATATCACCCATGTCAGATCTAAGTTGCCCGATATATTGAATTGGCAAAAGTGACTCGTCGTACATTTCACTGGATTTCTTCGCCATATCATTAATGTAATAAAAACCATCAAATGAAATAATCAGCAAAAAAGCAACAGCAGACGTAATAAGTGTTAGAATTTTCTTTCTGATTGATAAGTTTTTCAAAAAATTTCCTCCGTTAGCTCAACTATCTCAAAAGTCCTAGATAACAGTGGTATATACTAATAACTTTGGGTATATTGAGTAATTTAGATTTGATGATAATATACCATGTCTAAGTCTTTTATATGAGAAGAGAGAATTATGAAATTTTTATGAAAAATAAAGAGTTAAAGCTTATTGCAATCGAGTTTACTGACGGAAAAACCCTTAATTGAAATGAATGAAAAACTAAAGAAAACACGAACCATGATTTTCGAGATTCGTTAGATAAAGTTCAATTTGGACTTTGCAAATTTGCAAACTGCTACTGATGATAAAATCGAGGAGTTACTATTCTTTGCTCAATATTTGTTATTTATTGGCGGTGGCGCGAACATAAAAAAGATTAATTAACATTAGCATTAAAAGATTGCTTCACTTCAAAGAAATTTACTTTCGGCAAAGCACGCAATACATAGATGCCGTTCTTTATACATTTAATATCCTCATATTAAACACTAACTTTGGCAGTTGTTTGTAATCAATTCCTCCGCATTGCTGTTAAAAATTACCTTCCATTAATTTCATAAAATCTTAAGGAATATCCTAAGTTTTTATTAATAATTATTCTTTATACTCAGTACTATCCTGATAAAAGGGAGATAAGATACGAAAAAATTATTACTAGGAACACCGGATCATATAATGGAATTTTGTTAATTAGCAATAAACCAGTCAAATAAAAGGAGAACTGATTATGAAAAAAACAACTAAGAAATCCTGGATGATTGTATCGGCATTAACAATTGGAATGGCTGTCTTCACGCCACATCAAGCAGATGCATCAACAGCAAAACCAACAAACGAAATAACTGTTAAAGTTGAGCAACAAATTAAAGGAACTGTTAAAAGCATTAACGGCGATAGCGTAACAATCAAAGGGAAAGACGGTAAAAACTACTATATCGGAATCCAAAAATTTTCAGATGAGCAAATAGCAAAAATGAATTTAGCTGAAGGTCAGGAAATTTCTGTAGAAGGTAGCTTAGTACAAGATTATGCAGACTTCTACACGTTTGACGTCTATAAAAAAGAACTACCTAAAGAAATCACAAAAGAAGATTTAGCTAAATTAGAAAAATTGTTTAATCAAACGAAGAAGTTAGAAAAAGAAGAGGAGTATGATGAAGTAGATAAAATCAATCTTGAAATGGAGAAAATCATAAAACCATATATTTTGGCTAGCTGGGTACCAGTATCTTTTGATGAGTTCATCAAAGAGTACGGATTTAGTGAAAAAAATATTGTGATTAAAGAGAATGATAAAAAACAGCTAAAAGCTATTTATGAAGAGTGGATAAAATTAGAGAAATCCGGTAAAGAAGAAAAAGCACAAGAAAAGTTTGATGAATTCCAGAAGATTCTTCAACCTTATTTAGATGCACTATATCCACCAGTAACATTTGAACAATACATTTCAGATATGAAATTAGATATTCCAGCTGAAGCCTTACCAAAACTAAAAGCGCTTTACAAAGATGCTCAAAAAGCAGATGCAGATAAAAATGATACATTATCTGAAAAGCTTTGGGGTCAATTTGATGAAATGATTAAACCGTACTTGAAGCCAATTAGCTTTGAAGATTACGTATCTGACTTTGATTTCGAAATCAAGGCAAATGATAAAAAACAATTAAAAAAGCTTTATGAAGAAGCATTAGCTCTTGATAAAAAAGGTGACTATGATAAATCTAATGAAAAATGGGCTGCTATCGACAAGATTTTAAATCCTTATTTTGAAGCAAATAAAGAAATTCTAATCTCGGCTTCTAAAGTAACGATTAACGGCAAAGTTTACCTTACACAGCATAAATAAGTAAAAGGTTACGGGCTAATCCCAAACGTCATTGAAAAATGATTTAAGGGATTAGCCCCTTCTTTTCCTATCATCTGTCTTTGTCTTATCCTCAATGTCCAACCACAACGTCTATATTAGCTCAAGAAGAAGGAATCTCATTTTGATACTACTAATCATCATCTTTTCTTAAGAGATATCATAAGAAATTCTTAAGATTTATCTACTAAAATAACATTAGTGAAATCAAAAGAGGGTGTCTTAGTGAAAAAAGGATTGGAAATTATATATTGGTTTATTTTACTGTTTTATATTTTTTTACTGATTGATACAGTATTTATTTCAAGAGAGAGTCTAAGAAGCGTAAATTTGATTCCTTTAAAAACAATTAATCAATTTATAGCAGTAGATAATAGATTTGGAAATGGATTAGTAGTTAATGTAAATATTTGGGGTAATATTTTGATGTTTGTACCTGCTGGAATATACGTCATACTTCATAATAAAAACAAATCAATTTTAATAAACTTATTTTTAATTTTCTTACTAAGTTTAGGAATAGAAATCATTCAATATATTTTTTCAATCGGCGCAACAGATATTGACGATATTATTCTAAACGTAGTTGGTGGATTTATAGGTTTATTAATCTATAGTCTTTTAAAAAAATCCTTAAAAATGATGAAAAAAATAGAATTGCTATTTCTATTTTATCATTGATAGTTGGTTTACCCGTACTTATATTAGTTATGGAATTTATATGAGTCTTAAAAAATATCCAAATGGTAAATATGTGATAGCTCCTAAAACCAATTTGAATAAAAAGTAATTGTTATATATGTAAGTAAAGTTCCAACATCATGTAAACAACTGCCGAAATAAAAAAGATTGAAGCAATTTAGCTTCAATCTTTTTTGTTTATGCTCGGCGTTTTATACTCGGAATTGAGATGCCAAGTCTCTTAATTCTTCTGCCAAGTTTGCAAGTGCATAAGCAGATGATGAAATTTCCTGCATTGATGCTATTTGTTCTTCTGATGTAGCAGAAATATTTTCTGTGCCAGCAGTAGTAGATTTAGTTATGGAGTGGATTGTATTCATACTACCAACAATTTCTTCAGTTCCAGCTGCCATTTGCTCGACCGCAGCAGATACTTCTTCTACCTGCATCGTAACACTTTGAATGGCATCTTGAATTGAAGCGAAAGTTGTACGTGTATTTTCTGTTGTTTTAATCCCTTCTGTAATTTCTGCTGTTACTAACTTCATCGATTCAACAGCCTTATGAGTATCTTTCTGTGTCTCTGAAATCAACATTTCAATTTGGTTTGAAGAAACAGCAGACTGTTCTGCTAATTTCCTAACTTCATCAGCAACGACGGCAAAGCCCTTCCCATGTTCGCCAGCACGTGCGGCTTCGATTGCGGCGTTCAGGGCAAGGAGATTTGTTTGTTCAGCAATTGCTGTAATTGAATCAATAATTTGACCGATTTCATTAGAACGTTTTCCTAACAAGTCGACAATCTCGGATAAGCCATTTACTTGTACAGTGATGTCCGTCATTTGTTGATTCATTTGATTAGCGGCATCTATACCATTTATCACTAGCGTTAAAGAATCACCTGAAAGTGCACTTACGGCTTGAGCATTTCCAGCTACTTGTTGCACACCTGTTGAAAGCTCGTTGATGGTATTGACGGTGTTAGACACATTATTTAGTTGCTCAATTGAACCATGAGCGATAGTTTCCATCGTATTTGCAACCATCTCTGTTGCTTTCGTAGTTTCTGCTGCATTAGCGTTTAATTCTTCAGATGCTGATGCTACGTGATTAGCAGTTTCAGTCACTTTTGTAACCGTATTACGAATATTATTAATCATCGAATTAAATGATTGAGTTAATTGACCAATTTCATCTTTGGATGAATATGTACCTTGCACAGTCAAATCGCCGTCGCCTGCTTTTAACATATTTGCCTGTATTTCTTTCACTGGATTTACAATTAAACGTGCAATCCATGTTGCTAATGTAATAAACAAAATAATGGCGACAACAGAGAGAATGGCAGAAATAAGCATAGTAGTGGATAGACTTTGTTTATTTTCTTTATTCAACTGATTGGCATCACTAGAACATTGATCCATAAGCTTGTCTGCATCAGATACCACTTTCTTACGAAGATTATCTGAAGTTCCGATGTATACAGAATAGGCTTCCTTGTTTTGGTTCTTGCTAGCCAAATCTACGATATCTGTCATGGAATTGAGATAACCGTCGAGATTGAATGTAAGAGATTCTAATAATTTTTGTTCATCTTCTTTTCCGCTGTAAGAGTCTTCAAATTTCTTGAGTAAGTCTTTAATACTTTCTCTTCTATCTGAGATGGCTGCCTGTAGTTCAGTATTACGATTAGCATCCGTAGTAATCATGAGCTCTAAAATGTTAGAATCGATCTCACTAATGTCAGTTCCGAGTAAACCGATATATTGAATTGGCAAAAGTGACTCATCGTACATCTTGCTAGATTTTTTTGCCATATCATTAATATAATAAAAACTACCACCAGAAATAATTAGTAAAAAAATAACAGCAGACGTAATGAGTGTTAAAATTTTCTTTCTAATAGAAAAGTTTCTCAAAAATATTTCCTCCGTCGTCTCAAATATCTTCAAAAGTTCTGGTATTAATAACCTTGGATATATTGAGTAATTTAGATTTTGTAATAGTATACTACATCTAAGAGAAGAAAAAATTAAAAAAAATATTAAATAAGTATTAATTATTTGAAGAAAAAACCTAATAGTAGTTTGGAAGTAGTGGATATAAAGTTCTATACTCTGAGTTAGTGAAATTGTCATTAATAAGTAATGTTATGAAAAAGCATATATAAGAGGTTGCGGAAAATTAAAGGAAATAGGTCCCGTAAAGGTTTTTGAACAATCGTAGGATACGTATAATAGTCCTTTGTTTAAATCGAAAAACCGAACATTCATTTAGTAATTATATGACGCTAGTGATATGGAATATATTTAAGGAGAGTTCATGCTGATGATTCAGCAATAAATTACGTAAAAGATCAAGTGTTTTATAGAACAAATGTTGTTTCATATTTTAGGTCAGTGCGAAGAATACCTTTTTTGGGGTGTTCTTTTTTTTTTACCTAATATATCTGTATCGAAAGTGATAAAAGAATACCATCTCAAAATGGAGCGAAAGAACTGCCTGTAAAAGCCTGATTGATGAAGACAAATAATCAGTGGGGATGAAGAAACCCCTGCTGATTAAAATTTCACTTTATATCAAGCGTGTTGATTAGGGGGAAATAGGTTGTTACTAATTTCTAATATATTTGCTCGATTCTCGCAGGAAAGCGAGTAGCCCGTAGCGGAAATCAGTCTCTTCGATTAAATTCGAATGTGTAAAAATGACACACCTGACTTTATATAAATAAAAAAAATGTCGAAAAAAGTCATAAATGAGGAAAAAAAACTTTTGGCACGGTTTGTTTTTCTTATAAATCTAAAATACGGTACTATTAACGTTTTTTAATTCCTTAAAATGGATATTTTTGAGGTTATGAAATTAGTAAAAATACTAGTTTCAAAACATCTATGGTGAAATGGTTATATAGTCATGTTTTGGTAAACATTAAAATATTTTTCAATTCTTTAGTCATGTGTTATATTACTTTAGGTGCTATTTGATTTGTATTATTGAGAGTTTAGACTCTTATGAAATTTAATTTTAATGTTTTTTTATTGAGTCTATATCAATGGTAAGAAAGTCTATGAAGTTATCCTTTCATTAAAATCCAAAGCAAGAAATGTTTATTGAAATAATATGAATCACGTAAAATTTAACGCTAGTGTTTAAAAATTCAAACAGGAGGTTAATAAAAACATGCTAAGCAAAAAAATATTTCCATTATTATTATGTTTTGTAGTTGTACTATTTCAAACAATTGTACCCGTGATCGGAAAAGCACAAGAACTAAGCAATACAGGATTTATTGATAGTGTGGAAATTAAAAATACAGATTTATCATACGGTAATCAAACGGGAATCTATGTAACATTTAGTGAGAAACCTGATCTGAAATTGAAAACAGGCGATACAATTACGATGACATTGCCACCTGAATTAAAAGGTTTCAATTCGAATATTAATCTAGAAGATTACGGTTCATGTAATGTGACTAGCGGTCAAGTCGTATGTACATTTAATGACAAAGTAGAAAAACGCGAAAATATTAGAGGTTACTTTAACTTTACTGTTCAAGCAACAAATGTAGAATCTGGAGTTACAAAAACGATTCATACGAACTTTGGAACAGATTTAAGTGAGCAAGCCGTAACAATTACTCACCCAAAAAGTAGTGGTTCTTCGCCAGGGATGTTCTTCTATAAATCAGGAGATATTCAGCCGAATAACTCAGATGAAGTTCGTTGGTTCCTAAACTTCAACTTAAAGAAGGAATACCTTGATAGTGATATCGTGTTACAAGATTTTTCAAAAGACGGTCAACTACTACAGAAAGATAGTTTTTATATCTACACGAGTGGTGGTAGCTTAGGAAATCGTCAATTCACACCTGAAGAGTTTCAAAGAAATGGGCTTGGATATGTAGGTTTTACGAGTGATAGTTCATTTAATGTAGTGATTAATCGAGGGTATGCAAGTTTAACATCATTCACTGTAAGTTATAAAACGACTATTACAGCTGAAGGGGTAAATGAAAAATATCTGAAGAACGAATATGATTTGACTTACAAAGTTAACAACCAAACCCCGGTACATGAGAAAAACGTGGCTCAAGTAAAAAATATTTTTGCTGATGGTTGGGCTATAGGAGATTTACCGGACAAAGGTACGTTAAGAATACTGAAATATATAGATGGTAATAGAGAGCAAGTCATTCCTGGTGTTCAATTTAAAGTTTTCTCAAAAGATGGTCAACAAATTGGTGATCAATATACAACTGGCGACAAAGGAATTGTAGAAGTACCAAACTTAAAAGCTGGTGATTACTATATAAAAGAAGTATCAGCTCCTGAATATGTAACATTTGATGCAGATAAGGAATTTCCATTTACAATAGAAGCTGGTGCTATAAAAGGTGTAGAAGTACCAATTAGTAACAGTTTGAAAGAAATCTCAATTGAGGGGACGAAAACTTGGAAAAACGATAGTGAACAAGATCGCCCTTCAGACATCAAAGTAGATTTACTAAAAGACGATGCGGTTATTGATACAAAAACAGTAACGGCAGAAAACGGTTGGAAATACAACTTCGGTAACTTAGACCAATACACAGTAGACGGTAAAAAAATTAATTATGCTGTGAAAGAGCAACCAGTAGCGGGATATGAGTCTAAAGTAGATGGTTATGATATTTTAAATACAAAAATAGAAAAACCAGTAGAACCAACTGAAAAACCAGTGGAACCAACTGAAAAACCAGTGGAACCAACTGAAAAACCAGTGGAACCAACTGAAAAACCAGTGGAACCAAGTGAAAAACCGGTAGAACCAAGTGAAAAACCAGTGGAACCAAGTGAAAAACCGGTAGAACCAAGTGAAAAACCAGTGGAACCGAGTGAAAAACCAGTGGAACCGAGTGAAAAACCAGTGGAACCAAGTGAAAAACCGGTAGAACCAAGTGAAAAACCAGTGGAACCAAGTGAAAAACCAGTGGAACCAAGTGAAAAACCGGTAGAACCAAGTGAAAAACCAGTGGAACCGAGTGAAAAACCAGTGGAACCAAGTGAAAAACCGGTAGAACCAAGTGAAAAACCAGTAGTTCCAACAGAAAAACCAGCGGAGCCAACTGAAAAGCCAGTAGTTCCAACAGAAAAACCAGCGGAGCCAACTGAAAAACCAGTAGTTCCAACAGAAAAACCAGCGGAGCCAACTGAAAAACCAGTAGCCCCAACAGAAAAACCAGCGGAGCCAACTGAAAAACCAGTAGCCCCAACAGAAAAACCAGCGGAGCCAACTGAAAAACCAGTAGCCCCAACAGAAAAACCAGCGGAGCCAACTGAAAAGCCGGTAGCTCCAACAGAAAAGCCAGCGGAGCCAACAGAAAAACCAGTAGTTCCAACAGAAAAACCAGCGGAGCCAACAGAAAAACCGGTAGCTCCAACAGAAAAACCAGCGGAGCCAACAGAAAAACCGGTAGCTCCAACAGAAAAACCAGCGGAGCCAACTGAAAAGCCGGTAGCTCCAACAGAAAAACCAGTGGAGCCAACTGAAAAGCCGGTAGCTCCAACAGAAAAACCAGTAGTTCCAACTGAAAAACCGGTGGAACAGGGTGAAAAAACATATGACCCAAAAAATGCGGGTAATGAAGTAGAGGAACCAAAGCCAGAACAACCGGTGGAACAGAGTGAAACGAAAGACTCTGAAGATGCAGGTAATGTAGAGGAACAAAAAATTCCAGAGAAACAAGAAGAACAACTGGCGGAACCGATTGAAAAAACATATGACCCAAAAGATGAGGGTAATGTAGTAGAGATGCCATCAGTAGAAAAGCATATCGACAAAGCTGTTCAAAATCAAAAAGTCGACCAAGAGGAGCAACAATCTCCAAATAAAGCTGAACGCTTACCTCAAACAGGAGAAAGTAACACAACTTTATACCAAGTATTTGGTTTAGTCTTAGTAGCTTTATCATGCTTGTTATTACGACGTAACAGAAAAGAAATTTAAAATATAACCCCCTTGTTCACAAACGAACAGGGGGTTTATTTTGTCGAAAATGTTTCTTAGTATTACGTTCGTTTGGAATAAAATTTAAATTTTTTAGCAGCGTTTATAATTTCAATAAGAAATAGAATGAAAGCTTACTCTATAAAGTAAAAATATTTGCTCATCGCTATAACATGGAGTTATTTCTGTTAGAGGGATGTTTAGGGCTGAAGCAGAGGGAGATACTGCTTAAAAAAATCTAAATTTTATCCCGCATTAACGAGGCAGTAATTTAGCTGTCCTGAAAGAAAAAAGTAAGGAGGGAGAATAACTGCCGTAAAAGCCCGATTGTGAAGACTAATAATCAGTGGGGAATGAAGAGAACCTCGTTGATTAAAGATTTACTTTAAGTCAGATAGTTTAATTGAATACTATTTTAAATAAAGTAAAAAAGTTGTGAAAGAGGCGTAGTGAGTAGCTTTCGTTGGGATAAGAAGTATAGTAATAAAACAATTTTTACGAATATTACAAGTGAAAGCATTTAAGCTTACACGATTGTAATGTAATTGAAAGCCAATACGATAGAGTGTAATACATTATTTTGCGAGAATGTGTATAGAAGCAAGAACAAGAAGCGGAGGAATACACAATGAATGAAAAATTAGAAGGCGTATATGAGGAATACAATCGCTATATATACCACTTATGTTTAAAACTTACTCGCAATAATGTAGAAGCTGAAGATTTGATGCAAGAAGTATGGGTAAAAGTTGTACGCTATGAGGATAGCGTTGCCGAGGTGGAGCATATTAAAGCTTGGCTTACAACAATTACAATGAATACATTTAGAGATCGCTATCGTAAAAAAGTACGACGTAGTAAATACATGATGAACCAACCTGAAACATTAGACGTACCTATTTTAGATTTGGTTCCCAATAATGATATTTCGACTGAAGAAAAAATTGAAAAAGATATTGTTACTAAATTAGTGCAGGATAAAATGGGTCAATTAGATGCGATTTATCGTAAAACATTATGGTATTTCTACATAGACCAATATTCACTTGCTGAAATCTCTTCAATTATGAAAGTTTCAATTGGTACTGTGAAATCTCGTTTATTCCGTGCAAAAGCACGTTTGAAAGAAATGCTTATGGCCGATGTATCAATAGTAGAGTCTGTGCTACCAGCATGATAACATGCATTGGTCGCACTAAATAATTACTTAGACGGAAGTATTCGTTCGGCCAATCCGATAAAAGATGCACTGCAAATTTACTTTGCGATGCATCTTTTTTTAACGCCGGTAAACTAGAGAACACCGCCGCCGGTAAAAGAGCCAGAAACGCCGGTAACCCATCGAACATCGCCGGTAAAAGAGCCAGAAACGCCGGTAACTCTTCGAACATCGCCGGTAAAAGAGCCAGAAACGCTGGTAACCCTTCGAACATCGCTGATAAAATGCCAAAATCGCTGATAAACTCCCGAACATCGCTGATAAAAGAGGCGGAATCGCTGATAAACCCTGAACATCGCTGATAAAATGCCAGAATCGCTGATAAACCCCCGAACATCGCTGATAAAATGCTGGAATCGCTGATAAACTCCCGAACATCGCTGATAAAAGGGCCGAAATCGCTGATAACCCCCCGAACATCGCTGATAAAATGCCAGAATCGCTGATAAACCCCTGAACATCGCTGATAAAATGCTGGAATCGCTGATAAACCCCTGAACATCGCTGATAAAATGCCCGAATCGCTGATAAAAGAGCCAAAATCGCTGATAACCCACCAAAATCCCCGGTAGAACCTCGAACTTCACTCACTCACTCAAATGCAGGGCTAAATGAATCTCTAAATAATGTGTTGGATTGTGTAAATCACGATCTAATAATTCCTTAATTTTCTCGAGTCGGTGGTAGAGCGTATTTTGATGAATGTGTAAGGTGGAAGCCGTTTTTGAAATAGAACGATTTTGATGAATGTAACAACGAAGTGTTTTAAGTAAAGTTTCATCTTTTTGCTTGTATAACGGAGCTAATATATCATGAACAAATTGTCCAAGCTCTTCTTCGCTTTGCTTGTTGAACAATCGATTGATTCCTAGCTCTTCATAACAAATAATGGTTACTGCTTCTTCTTTTTTTGCTTGGCGCAAAGCTTGTCGGAGTGCTTGGTGACTTTCTTCTGCACTCTGAGCAACATTTAATAAGTGATTCTGTACAGCTCCTATGCCGATTGCCACCTGTTGATGATAAAACTGAATCCAACTAATAATAGCTTGCGTTAATTGTTGTTTTATTTTGTGACGAAATGCTGTATCTCCTTGTAGAATCCAAACGATCGTTTCTCGCTGTGTAAATATAAAATGCTGCCCTTTAAAATATTGCTGTACATGTTGAATGAATTGCATACTATTTTTGTGAGAAAATTGTTTCAGCCTAAATTTTACGACGAATGTTGGTTTCTTAATATCGAGTTCTAATTCATCATAACGAGAATCGATGAGAGGGGCGCGTCCAGAGATAAGCTGTTGGAAAAGCTCAAAACGTTCTTTAAAATTCGTTTGTCCTGTCGCTTGTTTTTGTAGTGATTTTAACGTTAAGCTTATCGCTGCATTTTCGATAATCATACGTTGTTGGCTCGTCAATTTCTCCAACTGCTGAATAATTAAGTAACCGAAAATTTCCCTTTCATTTCGGATGGGGAAAACATAGCCTATATCTATTAATTGTTCCTCTTGAATTGTTGCTAGCTTGTTCATTGTTTCTAACGGTAAAAATGTTTTACGATCGGCTAAATTTACATATTGTATGTCTAATTGTAATAATTCTTTCATTGTTTGAATGATTTTGGTTTCTTGTACATTTTGCAAGGATAGTTTAATAAAGATTTGATGAATTTCATGTTGCTTTACAAAATATGCATTTAACCGTTCTATTTCTTCATATGCCTCCGCATTTCTAATAGCAACTGCCGCCTGCGATGCGAAGCTTTCTAGAAGTCTTAAATCACTTTGATGAAAAGCTCGTTTATTTGTATATTGATGGACAATCATTACACCGAGTTTTCTTTCATTAAAAGTAATCGGAACAGCCATCGATGTATTATTCTCGATTCTTCCTAAATGTACGGCTTCCATTAATGCGTCTAGATTGAATTTTGTAACGTTGCTCATAATCTCTAATGTTTCTTGATAGTTGTAAATGGCTGATACACCTGTTTGGAACGTATAACCTGCCATTCCCTCGCCTAATTGGGGAGCATAATCAAAGATGCGCTCTGTCACACCTGCACTAGCAACTGTATATAAACGTTTCATTTCAGGCTTGAATAGCATTAAAAATCCACGATCAATTACTGGAATAGCAAGAATGGCAAAATCCATGATGGTCTGCAACAGCGTTTTTATTTTCAAAGTTGAATTCATTACGCCCATAAGCTCAATAATTGCTAATTTTTGCTCGCGCTGCTGTATGAGGATTTTCTGATAAAAGGTCTTTTCTAACTGCCAAACTAAAAATTGCTCATCATAGCCAGTAAAGTCCCCAAAGATGATACCTTGTACCATATACTCATTTGGTTCTGGTATGTATAACGTTGCACTAAAGCGTTGCTGTTGTTTATCCCAATGTACTCCTTTAAGATCGGGGTTTATATCACAAGCCCACCCAGAAAATAAAGACCATTCCTTTGTTGCGCTATAAATATAAAAACTACAATTGTCATCATTCAATACAATTTCTTCATGTTCCCCTAGAGACATCGTTATTTCAACTCCATTCTCTGAATTTCGGAATATATTCTAATGAACGTTTAAAAACATTGTAAGATATTCTAATGATTTCGTCTTTTATTTTTCTTAATATTTAGATAATTTAACGAAAGGGGTGGAGTTATGAATGTTGAACTAAAAAAACGCAGTAATTTAATTTTAGGCGTTTTATTCTTCGGATGGATGGTTTCATATATTGACAGAACTGCTATCAGCTTAGCTTTAATTAATATTGGTAATGACCTAGCCTTAACAGCCACTGAACTAGGATTTGTTTTAAGTTCGTTCTTCTTTGGTTATGCTGTGATGCAAATTCCTGGTGGATGGCTAACGGATAAGTACGGAACGATTAAATTATTAGTTGGTGCCGTTATTTTTTGGTCCGTTTTCACTGCATTTACGGGATTGGCTTGGTCACTCACTTCACTACTCTTCATTCGATTTTTATTTGGTATTGGGGAAGGTGGATATCCTGCCGCAAGTACAAAAGCGATATCTATTTATTTTCATAAAGAACAACGTACAAATGCTCAAACGACGATGATGTCATCCAATATGATAGGAGGTGCTATCGCTCCTATTATTTGTGCACCTTTATTATTGGTAATGGATTGGCGCAATGTATTTTTCTTAATTTCTGGTCTAGGACTTATTTTTATAATCGCTCTTTTGTGGAGTACTAAAAATGTACAAACATTTACATCAGAGGAGCGGGAGGAAAAAGAAGAGAAGGGCTCTTTTAGGGAAATATTGAAAAATACTTATTTAATGCGTGTGCTTCTTATTTTCTTCTTTATTAATATTGCAAACTGGGGATTAAATACATGGATGCCAACATATTTAATGAAAGTGCATGGTCTTGATTTAAAAAATGTCGGATTCATCGCCGCTATACCAGCAGTGTTTGGAATGATTGGAATGATTATAAGTGGACGTATCATCTCAAAGCTAGGAGGGCGCTCAAAATATGGTGTGATTTTCGGAGCAGTTGTGCTAGCTGTTTGTTTATTTCTCATGTCTACAGCCGCTTCTGCAGCACTTGCTATTACGTATCAATCAATCGCCTTTATATTTGTCTCTTTTATGGCCTCTTTTATATTTACAACGCCACACCGTGTTGTCAATCAACAAAATGTTGGGACAGCTTTTGGCGTAGTAAATTTTGGTGGTCAAGCGGCCGGGATTATTTCACCAACAATTATGGGCTACTTAATTAATGTATCAGGTGGTTCTTTTAAAACATCATTTATATTTTTAGCCATTATGTGTGTAATCGCTGCTGTGATCGCTGTTACTTTACCAGTTAATCATCAGCGACAAACAAATATAAAATCTGTGGAGGGATACGAACTATGAAACAGCAATTATTTGAGTGGATGCAACTACATGAAGACACTTTCAGTCAGATGGCAAAGCAAATTTGGGACAATCCTCAGCTGGGGTATGAAGAAACATTTGCGTCCTCACTACAACAAGATTTTCTGAAAAAAGAAGGTTTTGATATCGTTACTCCGATTGGCGATGTACAAACGGCCTTTTATGCACAGTGGGGATCTGGTAGTCCAATTATTGGGTTTTTAGGAGAGTTTGACGCGCTTCCAGGTTTATCACAGCAAGTCAGTTCATTATATTCGCCTGTGGAGGAGGGGGCTCCAGGGCATGGCTGTGGTCACAATTTATTAGGAACGGCTGGAGTTGAAGCGGTAGTTGCCTTAAAAGAAGTGATGACGCTTAACAATTTGCAAGGTACGATTCGTTATTATGGGTGTCCAGCAGAGGAATTGTTATCTGGAAAATCGTATATGGCACGCGCCGGTGTTTTTGATGATTTAGATGTAGTTTATACGTGGCATCCATGGACGTTTAACATGACAGCGAACTTCTCTATGCAAGCGCTCGCTGCCATTGAATTTTGTTTTTCAGGTCGGACAGCACATGCTGCTGGTGCGCCACATCTAGGGAGAAGTGCCCTTGACGCTGTTGAATTGACGAATGTCGGAGCCAATTATTTACGAGAGCATGTGCCAGACGGATCTCGAATTCATTATCAAATTACAAATGGCGGCTTAGCACCGAATATTGTTCCAGATAGAGCAAGTGTCTATTATTTCCTACGAGGAGCAAACCGTGACGCTGTCAAAGATTTAGAACGCAGACTGATTAAAGTGGCAAAAGGGGCAGCGATGATGACAGAAACAGAAGTGCATTGGGGGATTAAGGCAGGGTGTTACGATACTTTACCGAATCTCACATTAAATGAGCAAATGTTGGCACAGTGGAACGAACTACCGCCATTATCCTTTACAGAGGATGAGCTTGCTTTTGCAAAGTCGTTACAGGCTTCATTAGATCCTTCTGTTCTTGCAGGTGCTACCCAACAATCTTTTGTACCAAATGAAATAAGTAAGGAAGTATTGGTGGAGCAGGTACTTCATATTCCACAATCTTTTCGCCAATCTATGCAAGGTTCAAGTGATTTAGGGGACGTTTCGTGGATTGTGCCCCTTGGTCAGGTATTTACAACTTGTGCTCCATTTGGGGTCCAAGTGCATACTTGGCAAGCAACTGCTGCCTTTGGATCTTCGCTTGGCATGAAGGGGATGCATTATGCGGCAAAAGTGATGGCAGGAGCTGCGCTTGATTCCTTACTAAAGCCTGCTGTTATTCAAAAAGCGAAAGAAGAATTTGTGAATTTAAGAGCTGGGAAACAGTATGAATGTGGTATTCCGGAAGAAGTGAAAGCACCAAAGCCGGTTTAAAACTAAGCGTCTAGAAACAGCGGGGTGGGGAGAAGTCGGCCAAATGAAAAGCACCTTTAAAAGTTAGATGTATGTCTAACTTTTAAAGGTGTAAAATGGAGTTTTTACTTTTACCGAGTAGATTCATTGTTGAGTAATTTTGCAAAAATATCACGTAATGTTTGTATTTCCTCAGCTGAGAGCATACCAAACATATTGTTGAGAATTTCGCTAACTTGTTGACGAGATTTTTCCAAAATGTCTTCGCCATCAGGTGTAATGATCAATTGAAATGCTCGTCGATCTGTGGCATGTTGTGTTTTTTCAATAAAGCCAGCATTAATGAGCTTACTCGTTAAAACAGTGACACCACCTGTTGTCACCTTTAACCGATCAGCAATGGCAGAAGGGCGCTTTGGTCCCTCCTGCGATAAGTAGTCTAAAATTAAAATATGGGATTTTGAAAAGCCGAGTACATTTTGATTATTCCACTCGTTTGCCCACTTACGCTCAATAGAGGAAACTACTTCAAACAATGAGGTAAGGGTTATTCGTTTTTCTTGATCCATATAAGGTCATCTCCAAAATTGTTTTAACTTTCTTGTGCCAATCTTGTCATAGCATCTAATTCAAAAGCACGAACTTTACGTGGAATAAAACGGCGGATGTCCATCTCGTTGTACCCAACTTGAATACGTTTTTCATCAATTAAGATAGGGCTGCGTAACATTCTAGGATGAGCTTGGATTATTGCAAACAACTCTTGAATAGAAAGCTGATCAATATCAACATTTAGATTTTTAAAATCGTTTGAGTTTGTCGCAATAATTTCATCTGTTCCATCTTCTGTCATGCTTAAAATTTCTTTAAATTCTGCAAGTGTAAGTGGGTGTGAAGTAATACGTTTTTCTTTATATCCGATGTTGTGATCTTTTAACCATTTTAATGCTTTTCTGGATGAAGAACAGCTCGCTTGTGAATAAATTATAACTGTCATTCTTCATTCCCCGCTTTCTTTTTTAGGATTATATTTTACAAATATCTTATTAGTAAGTCAAATAGGTTATACGTATATCTTACTGGTAAGATATATATAAATCAAGAGGTAATTTTAAAATTTTTCAAATCGAAATGATATTTTTTTCTATACTAAAATATACGCACAAAGAAGCAAAAAGTTTCGTAAATTCAGCTTACAATGATGTAAGTTTACTCAATGTTAATAATAGATGCTTAAAGAATATGAGAGCTTTCCTAATATGAGAGAAATAGTTTGTTTTAATAGCAGTAGATATAGTTGTTAATCCACTGATTATTATTATGATTAAATGCAGATTTTTATGCGTAGATAAAAAAAATTTTATTTGAGGTCAAGGAGAAGAGCGTTTTCCAGAAGCTTGAGTGGGTTGGAGAATTGCTCAGGTCCGAGTGAAAACCGCTCGGGTAAGTCGAGAAACCGCTCAGGCCCAAGTGAAAAACGCTCGGGTAAGGTGTGAAACCGCTCAGGCCCAAGTGAAAATCGCTCGGGTATGCCCAAGAATCGCTCAGGTCCCGCGAAAACAGCTCGGGTAAGCCAGAGAACCGCTCAGGTCCCGCGAAAACAGCTCGGGTAAGCCATAAAACCGCTCAGGTCCCGCGAAAAGCGCTCGGGTAAGCCAGAGAACCGTTCAGGTCCCGCAAAAAAACCACTCATGCCCCGCGAACCCCTTAAATTAATGTTCCTCACGCTCAATTTCCAGCCACTAAAAAGAGGGCAGCCCCGAGTGATCCAAGAATCACATTGGTAGCTGCCCACATTAAAATATTTCTAGCTTTGTTGTCCTGAAGTAAACCAGTCTTGGACATTCCAAACTTTTGTTGCTAAACCTTCATAGAAATCAGGTTCATGGCTTACTAGTACGATTGTGCCTTTAAATTCTTTCATGGCACGCTTTAGCTCTTCTTTTGCATCGACATCCAAGTGGTTTGTCGGTTCGTCAAATACTAGCCAGTTTGCTTCTTCCATCATTAATTTACATAAACGTACCTTTGCTTGTTCACCACCGGATAAAGAATTCAGTGGGCGAGTAATATGGTCCGTTTTTAGTCCCGCACGTGCTAATGCTGCGCGTACTTGTGCTTGCTCCATAGAAGGGAAGGCATTCCATACATCATCGATTGGTGTAATTTTGTCTGCCTTTACTTCTTGTTCGAAGTAAGATGGGTAAAGATAGTCACCACGAAAAACTTTTCCGTCCAGTGGGTTTATTTTGCCTAGCATCGTTTTTAATAATGTTGATTTACCGACACCGTTCATACCGACTAGAGCAATTTTTTCCCCGCGTTCAATTTCAAAGGTAAGTGGGGGAAGTAACGGCTTGTCCTTATCATATCCAATGACTAAGTTTTCAGCCTCCACTACATAACGACCTGAAGAGCGTGCTTCTTTAAAGCCGAATTCAGGCTTTACAGCTGTTTCAGGACGATCGATACGCTCTAAACGGTCAAGCTGCTTGGCACGAGATTTTGCACGACCAGTAGTTGAGTAGCGAGCTTTATTTTTCGCGATGAAATCCTCTTGTTTTTTAATGAACTCCTGTTGTTTTTCGTAAGCATCGATATGCTGACGTTTATTGATTTCAGCAAGCTCTAAAAACTTTTCATATGTCGCTGTATAGCGAGTTAATTTTGAAAATTCTAGTTGGAAGATAACATCCACGGTTTCATTCATAAACTCCGTATCATGCGAAATTAATAAGAACGCGTGTGGATAGTTCTTTAAATAGTTTTTCAACCATGTAATATGCTCTTCATCCAGATAGTTTGTCGGCTCATCAAGTAATAATACTTTTGGTTTTTCAAGTAATAGCTTTGCTAATAAAACCTTTGTACGTTGACCACCAGAAAGGGCAGCAACATCACGTTCTAAGCCGATTGCATCGAGCCCAAGACCGCGTGCAACCTCTTCAATTTTCATATCGAGAGTATAGAAATCTCCTGCATCCAGAGCATCTTGCACCTCAGCCATTTGCTCTAGTAAAACCTCTAATTCTTCAGGTGTTGCTTCAGCCATTTTCCCTGTAATTTCATTGAGCTCTTCTTCTTTTTTATATAAAGGAAGAAAGGCATCACGTAATGCATCACGCATCGTACGACCAGCTGTCAATGCTGTATGCTGATCTAAATAGCCGTAATGCGTTCCAGGAAGCCATTCAACCTTCCCAGTATCGTGGATTGTTTGCCCCGTAATGATGCCCATTAATGTGGATTTACCAACACCATTTGCACCAACAAGACCAATATGATCACCTTCAACTAAACGAAAGGATACATCTTTAAAAAGTGTGCGGTCACCGAATGAATGACCTAAATTTTCAACTGTTAATATTGCCATATATGTTCCTCCAAATTCAATCAATACAATTATGTGAAATAATAGCTATCTTCCTACAGAGTGTTTTTATTTCAATAAGCTTTTCATTATTAAAGTTCTGCTAATTGTTTATTTAACTCCGCTAGCGTTGCTTCCATATTCGCAAGGCGTTGCTCTGCTTTTGCCACTTGATCATTATGACCTGTAGATTCAAGTTTTTCGATGTCGCCTTGTAAATTCATATAATCCATTTTTAGCTCTTTAATTTGATATTCAATATCACTTTTTAATGGCACGATGATTGCTCCTTTATGTGTAAATTTGTATAACGAAAGCGTGTAAAAGCGATGGAGGTTTGTTTTATCCCCCACCGCTTATTAGTTAAAATCAATCGGGTACTTATTTGGTTTGAATTTTTCGATACTCCACGTATGGGTGAAAATTCTACTATATTGTATCATATTCACCTTCAAAGAATCACTAAGTAGAAGCGATATTATGTCGATCATAAGCGAAATCTAAAAGCATTGACTGTAGTGCTTCATTGTTACTTGTAAGATTGAGTTGACGTTGTTTTTTTACAGCTCGTTCACTACGAGCCTCGTGTAACAGAAACTCCATAACAGCATTTTGAATTTGCGATTGTTTCATTTTGCGCCCAAGCCCAAGGTGAATAAAGCCATTCTGTTCACGAGGAAAGGCGTGTAATAGTTCAGCCTCTGTTTGGGCAAGTGTAATACAAGGCACACCATAAGAGGCGATTTTATAAGGTGTATAATTTGCATTACAAATAATAACATCCGCTTTTGGTAATAGTTTTAGGAGTGCGTTTTTATCTCGAAGAATGGCAGTGTTACGACGACTGAGCACCATCATTTGCAAGTCATCGGTCGCATGTCGATAGCTATCATCAATCATCACTGTAATTTGTAGTGGAATTTGTAGCTGCGTTAAGTGTCGAAGAGTACGGTAGGTTAGGTTATGCTCGTCCCCATCCTCAAAGGCAACAACTATATGAGGCGGATTTTCAGGTGTTTTATTGACGGGTCTATCATTAAAGTTTTGGTAAGCTTTCGGTAATGCAAAGTTGAAACTACCACCAATATAATGAGATGGTAAATAATCTTTAACTTCTTGATAGAGTGCTAGCAAAACACAGTCACAGGCTTGACCACCCTCACCAAAATCATCAAAATGAATGATTGTTTTGCAGAACGGTCGTAAATTTTGTACTTGCCAGCTTTCAGAGTTACGACCATCTCTTGCAATTAAATCAGGCTGAATATTTTTCATATGCTTCGGTAATTCATCGAAATGTTCAAATAAGATTGGCGAGAGATTTTCATTCATTAAAATTTGAATCCCATCATTTGAAGGGGTCTTTACAAATATGAAAACATTTTCATTTTCAAGTAGCTTTGCCAGCGTTGCAACCCGTTCAAAAGGATACAGCCCTTTATCAATACAGCTTTCAATAATGAAAACAATCGTTTTTTTCGGTTCAGTTGCTTGAGTTTCGTTTTGCAAATGTATCCCATCCTTTCATCTGTCTATTTAAACTATGGTGAATAATGGTCAAGTATGTGTAAAAAATTAGGATTATTAAATTATGACATAATGTAAAAGGTAGGCTCTTTAAATAGGTAGCCACCTCTAAATAGTTTTTTGAAACTCCTAATAAGAGTTCCTTCATTGTCCGATAAATAAAGTAGAGCTATCGGGAATATACATACGATTGTTTTAGTTCATCACCAAAAATAAAATGCGATGTTCTTCCAGCGGTGCGACTTCTGGAACGAACCGAGCTTAGAAAGGGGTACAACCAATGGGAATGCGAGCAGCGATTGTTGTAGGGGCTACTGGATTAACAGGTACCTCTCTTGTCAAACAATTATGTGAAAATGATGAATATATTTCAGTTACGGTAATTGCACGAAGAGAGCTAGCATTTACGGATCCAAAGCTAGAAGTGAAAATTCGTAATTTCGATACTTTAGAAGAAAAAGATATCGAATTTGCACATGAGCTCTATTGTTGTTTAGGAACAACGATTAAAAAAGCTGGATCACGCGAGGAATTTGAGAAAGTTGATTTTGAATATCCGCTAACTATAGCTTCGTTAGCAAAAAAACGAGGAATCCCACATATGCTGGTTATCACAGCAATGGGGGCAAATGAAAATTCTCCATTTTACTATAATCGAGTAAAAGGAAAGCTTGAACATGATCTTACGGAGCTAGGTTTACAGAGACTTTCTATTATTCGGCCATCTTTATTAGTTGGGGAGAGGGAGGAATTTCGCTTAGGTGAAAAGGCGGGAGAGAAAGTTTTAAAACTGGCAAAGCCGCTATTAGTTGGACCATTAAAGCGTTCGAGGTCTATAGAAGCCTCACAGGTTGCGAAAGCGATGATTGTTATTGCACTGAACGGTAATAAACAACCAGTTACCATTTATCCATCTCAGGAACTGGCTAAGTTAGATTTCCCTGAAGTGAAGAATAAGGATGTTTCAAGGGAAAAATTATTTAATTGGGATAAGCACAAAATATCGGGCTATAGCGATGAAGGACATAAAGTAAATAGAGAAGTCGTTATTAATCGTGATAAGTATAAAATAGAGGAAACTGTCGTAGATAAGGAAGTAAATTTTCATCATCGTGAGGATAAATAAGGTTCATCACCAAAGTTGGGGAATATATTTGTTATAACATATTCCATGTATATAAGTTGATCTTCGTTACGACTGGGAGACTCCTTGGGGATTAGCATCACAGTGGAGACCCTGCTGCGAAGCGAAGCTGGACGCCCCCAGGAATCTTTGCTCTGTGCGAAAGCGAAGCGGCAGCGACAAAGCCCCCAGTCGGAATGGAAATCAACCCCACTCTATGGAGATGAGCCAAATAATAAAGAAAGTAACAAGTAATCGACATACCAAGTCCACAATCTGTAGTGATATTTCTTATGTAGACTACGTTCCGCCTAAAGACTGAATTTACGCTTTTGATCACTCCCATTCTTTTCGTGCCTCTTTTCATTTGTTACAATATTATTGTAGAAGATGAATGTGGAGGCAAAATGAAAATGAAAATTTTACTCGTTGATGGCACAATGTTTGGTCGTAAAACTGGTGCTATTTTAGAGCAAGTAGAGCAATATGTTAAAGAATTAGATGCTAGTTTCGAGTTGGAAATTATGCATTTTAGTCAATATAAGCATCAAATTGTAGACGGTTCACCGTTAAACGATGATATGAAGGAAATGATTCAAAAATTTGAGGAAGCGGATGCGTATATTATCGCAACACCGATTTTCCAAGCATCGATCCCAGGTGTTTTGAAAAATGCATTTGATTTCTTACATCCGAAAACAATGCGCTATAAGCCAGTATCTATCGTGGCCAATGGTGGCACATACCAGCACCATTTAGTAGTAGAAAATCAGTTGAAACCAATTTTAGACTACTTCCGTGCACTTGTAACGCCGAACTATGTATACACGCATACATCTCATTTTGATGCAGATAATAATATTGTAGACGAAGATGTGCATAATCGTTTACGTGAATTGGCTCGTGTTTTTGTACAGTATTGTGAAATGAGCAAAACATTGCCAAAAGAAACGATTGATCAACATTAAGAAAAATTTTGATCCCTTGTACAGTGGAAGGAAATCACTGTGCAGGGGATCTTTCTTTTTAACTTCTAGCGGATGTCCAAACACCCGCTGAAATAGAGGAACTCAGTCTAAGAACGCCACGTCCTGTGGCAACGACTGAGTGACCAACATCACGTTGGTTCAAAGCCTCTGGACGCATTTATGCCGAGGCATAATTGATGTATCCTTTTACGATGTGATAAAATTGAACT
This sequence comes from Lysinibacillus sp. G4S2, assembly GCF_030348505.1. NCBI lineage: Bacteria > Bacillati > Bacillota > Bacilli > Caryophanales > Bacillaceae > Lysinibacillus > Lysinibacillus sp. G4S2. The sequence continues at coordinate 534,202 of NZ_JAUCFJ010000002.1, forward strand.
TTAGTGAATCGGAAGGGAGGGCTGCTCATGCAGGACATAGCTTTACTAGAAAAACAACGCTGTAATCTGATTTTGACAAATAAAGCGAAGGAAGCGGTAGAGGAATGCTCAGCAAATGAGCATGCCTTTTTTGCGTTACAAAAAACTCTCACTGTTTACATCGAAAAACGCAAGGCAAAAACACTTGGTGAAACGTTTTTATCGATTTATTTTAATGCCGAACAAAATGACAAGTTAACCGACGTCCTTGCAGAGAAAACAGCCATTATGGATTGCGTGCTAAAGGTTGAAGGATTGCTAGCTACAAATCTTCGTTTTGTACATATGCGAGGACCGATTAATACAAACCGCCGCCTACCAGCAGCGTTACAATTTGTCACAAAACCTAATAATGGAGCAGGGATTCCGCTTGAACTTCATACAAAAATTAGAGAGTTGCCAATAGCCGAGGAGCGCACAGAATATGTGAAAAAGCGTATCGGGAGCTGGGAAGGCTATTTAAAAATTCAAGAACGTGATGCGACCATTGATGATATTCATACAGAATTCAAGCAAAGCTATTTTAATGAAGATTTTACTCGGCTTACTATTGTCTGCCCTTATATAAAGTCGAAGGAATGGAAGAAACTTGAAGGTCTAAGTGTGAGCATTCAAGGGGTACGCGGTGAAATTGGACAAGTATTAAAGGCTAATGCTGGGAAGCAGACAGTAGAAATTGACTTGAAGCCTTTTGTGCAGAGTTTAGCACGTAAAGATCAGCTTAACCTTCGCTCTAAGCAAGCGAGCTTTAGTAATTTTGCGACATTGAGTCAAATTAGACGATTACGCAATGGCTTTACAAAGCTAGAAAAGGGTGAGGCAGTTAACCCTAATTTAGAGACAATACTTTTTGAAAAACGTCCAACTGTCCGAACAGCAAAGCTCCGAGAGGATATAGTTTTTCACAATAATTTAAATGAATATCAGCGACGAGCTGTTTTAGGCGCATTGTCTGTTGAAGATTTGTATGTAATTCAAGGACCTCCTGGCACAGGGAAGACAACTGTTATTTCTGAAATTTGTCAGCAAAATGTCAAGGCTGGCTTAAAAACACTTGTAGCTTCTCAATCAAATCTAGCCGTCGATAATGCATTAGGACGACTTCTCTCCAATCAAGAAATTCGAATTTTACGCTATGGTAGAACGGAAAGCATTGAAGAAGAGGGTAAAAAATTTATAGAAGAAAATGTTGCGCTTCATTGGCGTGAGCAAACTCTCATAGCGATTGAAGAGGAAATCACGGCCTTTACGGAACGTGAGCAAGAACTGAAATCAAGTATGATCAAGGCTGAGGAAGAGCTAGAAAAGCTTGAGGCATGGCTTGAGGAATTAACAAAAGAAATAGCCGCAAAAGAACAGGCTGCAATAGACGAGCCTATTTTACAGCAGGAAATACAAGCGTTAAAAAAAGAATTAAAGACTGCAAAAGCTGAGCAGCAGGAGTGCGAGGCGCAAAAAGAGCATTACGAAAAACAACTGGCGCAAATCGAGCCTGCTGTAAAGACAATGGAGCAGACCATTGCCGAAAACCCATCAATAGAGCAACTAAAGCTTACTATAGAGGAAACTTCCCGAAAGGTGGAGCAATTGGAAGCGGCTGCTCAATATAAGGAGCTGCAAGAGCAAAAGCAACATCTGACACTGCAGTTCAAAGATATTCAATTGAAATATGAAGAGGAAAGTAACCGTCTTCGATTAATGAAGGAAGCGGAAAAATATATCGGTAATTTAACATCCTATGAGCGAATTCAACGATTTTTACAGCACTATCACATTCGTCCATCCTATGTGCTGTCACAGCAAATTAGTCGTTTACAGCATTTAGAGGATGCCAAAGATTTAGATGCATGGGCAACCATTAATTCACGTCTACAAAAGGCAATCGCAAAGCTTGAAGCATTGGTAGTAGATGAAGAAAAAGAACGTGCCCTTGCTAAAAGTAGATTACAGCAAGTTCAATCGTTTTCATTGCAAAATCTCACAGGTGTTTTTGCGCAGCTTAATAAAGCCTTTGAGAATGATCAAACCCCATCTGCCGAACAAATTGAGAGTTTCTTACTTGGACTATATATGCGTCGTGATTTTGTTTGGCAAAAAGGGGTAGCTCTCAAACAACAACAAGATCATAAAGATCAGGAATTTGAGTCCTTACGTAAAAATGTTGGTGGATTAATACATCAAGAATGTGCAATTACGAGCTTCGACGTCCAAAGCATACAGCGACAATTACAACCATTTTTACAGCATACAGAACGACTTCAGCAGCTAGCTGAGACATTCCAAATCGATGCTGAGCCAGAGGAATCTGTAGAACATTTAAAAATGCTTGTATCGCAATCAAAATCTTCGCTTCAAACTGCACATCAACAACTTGAAGCAGTTGAACAGGCTCATACACAGCTTCTACCAAAGAAAGCGGCCCTTCAAACAGTGCAAACTAGCTTACAAGAGATTGAACAACAGTTAACACAATTAGAAGAAAATATTAAAGAAATTAATATAACTGGATTGAAGAAGGAGAAGCAGCTCACAGCTTGTACAAGTCTCCTACAATCAACACCAGAGCGTACTTTCGAGGAAGTAGAGGAGGCGATTACCTCCTCCAAAACAGCGATTGAGGAATTACAGCGCAAGGAACAGCAGCTACCTCTTCGAAAAAAATTACAAGAGCAATGGCGTGACAAGCTGCAAAACGCTACGGAATATGATTTAGATGAAATTCGTAAATTATATGTGCGTCACGCTAATGTTATCGGTACAACATGTGTTGCTTCAGCAAGTAAGGAATTTATGGAAAACTACCCGACATTTGATGTTGTTATTATCGATGAAGTATCTAAAGCAACACCGCCAGAGCTATTATTACCGATGCTTAAGGGGAAAAAAGTTATTTTAGTGGGCGATCATCATCAGCTACCTCCGTTACTTGGAGATGATACGTTAGAGGAAACGTTAAAGGCGATGTTAGATGAAAATCCGAACTTTGATGGCGCACAGGAATTAAAAAATTTACTGCGTGAATCACTATTTGAACGCTTATTTAATAATTTGCCGCAAACACATAAGCAAATGCTGGCATTGCAATACCGTATGCATGAAAAAATTATGCATAGTATTACACCATTTTACGCAAAAGAGGAAAATGGTCTGCAATGTGGTTTACCAGATTCCGATGCAGCACGAGACCATTGCTTAGAGGGGCAATTTGTGAGCCGTGAAGATCATTTAATGTGGATTGACATTCCTACCGAAAAACCTTATCTAGAGGAGCAGGTAAAGGGAGGAACAAGTCGATTTAATGAGGGTGAATTACAAACAATTCGACGTATTCTAATAGACTTAAACGAGGCTGTTATCGCAGCAAAAGAAGCGGGTCGTATGCCACAGGATGCACAAAAAAGCGTTGGAGTTATTAGCTTCTACGGGGAGCAGGTTAAGAAAATTAATCGCCTTCTGCAGCAGGAATTACAGCTGCCACATCTTCAATTTAGAACAGGGACAGTCGATAAGTTCCAAGGTATGGAGATGGACGTCATTTTAGTCAGTATGGTACGTAATACGCCTAAAGGGGGAGACGTTGGCTTTGCAAGAGATTATCGCCGCTTAAACGTTGCCTTATCTCGTGCCCGAGAGCTATTACTACTTGTCGGAAGTGCTGAGATGTTTGCCAAACGTGCGAAGCATCAAGATACGCGAGAGATGTACAGCGATCTGTTAGATACAGTGAAATCCTATAACGGCTTGCGCAATCATGAAGGTCAGGTGATGTAGAGTGTCAAAATTACAGCAGCGCTTAATGCGTGAACTTCAGCAAAATCGAAATATTAAAATCGTCAAAACCGATGAATGGTGTATTCCGATTCGCACAGTAGAAGTGACCTATGAGCCCGTTCGTCGTTCCACTATGGATGTCTTGATGACGATGTTGTTAATTAGCATACAGGAAGCGGATTTTGCAAGTACACAAGATTTAAGTGAGTTATTGCTAGTCGATCCATTATTTATTGAGGATCTAGTATCTTTAATGTCTCGAGTAAGTCTTATTGAGCAACAGGAAAACTTCTATAGATTAACATTTAAAGGGCAGCAGCAACTGGAACGTGGCATCTTTGAAGAGGAGCTAGATGTTGAAATGGCCAACCTTTACTATAGTCCATGCCATCTTGCATTTCTTGCTGTCGACGAGGACAATATGGAAGAATATGACGATCTACCAAAGCTATATCGCTATGTGGATCAAGAGGCTGAGAAGCAGGAGCAATTCGAAGAGGCGATGTTAATAGACGCATTGCAGCAAGGTGATGACGAAGAAGCTGGAGCTGGAGCGTCTCAAAAAATCATTTCAAAAATTGTGCAAACAGACGCTAAACAAATTAACGATATCCCGTGCCTTGAATTTGTCCTTCACGACAAAGAGCAGGATATTGTCTTTGTTCGTGTATGGAATGCCCTGTTAAATCAATGGGATCCTAATTTAGAACAACAGCTCACAGAAAAAGAACAACTACAATGGCGTGAAAAATATTTATAAGACAAAAAAACGAACGTGTATCGCGTTCGTTTTTTTGTGCTTTTTGAGGTGGCTGTCGATAAAACGGAAAAGTTGGGTGATAAATATAAAAAGTTAGGTGATAAATTCAAAAAGTTGAGCGATAAATTAAAAAATAGGACGATAAAATGGAAAAATGCCTTGATAAATTTTCAAGCTTGCATATATTAATACAAAAAAAGGAGGGGACAGATGCTAACGATTAGTTTATGTATGATTGTCAAAAATGAAGAATGTATTATTGAAAGATGCCTAGATTCTGTTCAACATTTAGTGGATGAAATCAATATTATTGATACAGGCTCAACTGATCGTACAAAAGATATCGTCCAAAACTATACCTCTAGAATTTTTGACTTTACATGGTGTGATGATTTTTCCAAAGCCCGAAACTTTTCCTTCCAGCAAGCAACGAAAGATTATATTTTATGGCTTGATGCAGATGATGTAATCACAACAGAACATCAGCGCAAGTTACTTCAGCTTAAGCAATCTCTCTATCCTAACGTCGATGTTGTTTCAATGGAATATTATGTAACGCTTGATACAGATGGCTGTGTAGAGTCTAGTGAAAAAAGATTTCGTCTTGTCAAACGTGCAAGTAATTTTCAGTGGCAGGGTGCCGTCCATGAGTATTTAGATGTATCAGGCAAGCTCTATCATAGCGATATAGCGGTTACGCATTTGCCAAGAAAAAGCGATGTTCATCGCAATATTCTTATTTATGAGCGTTTAAAGAAAGAAGGGCACCCATTTTCAGCTAGAGAAACATTTCATTTCGCAAATGAGCTCAAAAATCATCAGCGATTTTTAGAAGCTATAAATCACTATCATATTTTCCTAGATTCCAAACTAGGCTCTACTGATGACAATATTCAGGCTTGCTTAAATTTAGCAGATTGCCACCAACAGCTACATGATTCAAAACAAGCAACCCAAGCTATTTTACAATCATTACTATATGATCGACCAAGACCAGAAACATGCTGTCGAATTGGTCATTTTTTTATGGAGCAATTGAAAAATAAAGAAGCGATTTATTGGTATTCACAAGCACTGCAGCAACCTATAGAACAGACAATGGCTATTCACAAGCACGCTTATTCTACATGGCTTCCACATTTACAGCTAAGCCTGTTATACAATCGGTTGCGACTCTATGAAAATGCACACCAACATAATGAGGAAGCACGGAAATATAAGCCAAATGATCAGCGCATACTAGACAACCGAAAATACTTGTTAAGTCAGTTAAAGAAGTAAAGCCGTCATGGAAAGGGAACATCAATAAAATTAATATATATACCGTAACCAATTAACACCGATACAAAAACAACAATCGTCATAAAAATCACATTCCGAGGTCTGAAAGTTCGAGCATCCATTCATCCATCCCCTTTCGAATTTGTGAACATTCTGTTAACTCAACATATGTTTTGACAGTTAGAGTATGCAGTTCATCGTAAACATTTTTTTGAAGCATAGAAAAAGAGCAAATTTACAATTAGCGTGAATTTGCTTTTTAAATTTCGTCTGGCCTGATCAGTTTTCTGGCATACCTGATCAGTTCTATGATGTACCTGATCAGTTTTCGGGCGTACCTGATCAGTTCTTTGGCATACCCGATCATTTTTCCGGTCAACCCGATCAGTTCTTTGGCATACCCGATCATTTTTCCGCTCAACCCGATCAGTTCTCCCACAATGACTATTATGAAGACTAAGTAGTGGCCCTACTCAATTTCCACCCTGAACTTATGGTATATTAGACAGTACATAGTTAGTAAAGGAGTACGAATATATGGTTAAAAGTGTAGTTATTGCTGAAAAACCTTCAGTTGCACGTGATATAGCAAATGTATTGAAATGCAATAAAAAGGGGAACGGATTTTTAGAGGGTGACAAATATATTGTTACTTGGGCATTAGGGCATTTAGTAACATTAGCCGATCCAGAAGCCTACGATAATAAATATAAAACATGGAATTTAGAAGATCTTCCAATGTTGCCAGAACGCATGAAGCTAGTAGTTATGAAGCAAACGGGTAAGCAATTTAATGCAGTCAAATCACAGTTAACTCGTAATGATGTAAATGAAATCATTGTAGCTACTGATGCTGGTCGTGAAGGGGAATTAGTTGCACGTTGGATTATAGAAAAGGCCAATGTGAAAAAGCCGCTTAAACGTTTATGGATTTCATCTGTTACAGATAAAGCTATCAAAGAGGGATTTGCTAATTTAAAACCAGGTAAAAACTACGATAATTTATATGCTGCTGCGGTCGCACGTTCTGAGGCGGACTGGTATATCGGATTAAACGCGACACGTGCATTAACAACAAGATTTAATGCACAGCTGAACTGTGGACGTGTGCAAACTCCAACTGTTGCGATTATTGCTGCACGCGAAGATGAAATTAAAAACTTCAAACCACAAACGTATTACGGAATTGAAGCGCAAACAGATTCTTTAAAGCTGACATGGCAAGATGCAAACGGAAATTCACGTAGCTTTAATAAAGAAAAGACCGACGTTATTGTCAAAGCATTGGGCAACCAAGATGCAAAAATTGTTTCAATTGACCGCAAGCCTAAAAAATCATTTGCCCCAGGTCTTTATGATTTAACAGAATTACAACGTGATGCCAATAAACTATTTGGCTATTCTGCAAAAGAAACATTAAATATTATGCAAAAGCTATATGAATCTCATAAAGTGCTAACATACCCTCGTACGGATTCACGTTATTTATCATCTGATATTGTAGGTACATTGCCTGAGCGCCTAAAAGCATGTGGCATTGGCGAATATCGTACATTAACAAATAAAATCTTAACAAAGCCGATTAAAGCGAATAAATCATTTGTAGATGATAATAAAGTATCCGATCACCATGCGATCATTCCAACTGAAGGCTATGTGAATTTATCTGCATTCAATGATAAAGAGCGTAAAATTTATGATTTAGTAGTAAAACGATTTTTAGCTGTATTATTCCCAGCGCAAGAATATGAGCAATTAACAGTACAAGCTCAAATCGGTAATGAGAAATTTATTGCCAAGGGGAAAACCGTGACAAATGCTGGATGGAAGGAAGTATATCAAAATCATTTTGATGATGAAGAATCAACGGATGATGTAAAAGAGCAACTGCTTCCTCGTTTAGAACAAGGACAAATGTTAAAAACAAAGCTAATTGCTCAAACATCTGGTCAAACAAAACCACCAGCACGTTTTACAGAGGCAACTTTGTTATCAGCTATGGAAAATCCTACGAAGTATATGGAAACGAACGACAAGAAGCTTGTAGATACATTAAAATCAACAGGTGGACTAGGGACAGTCGCAACACGGGCTGATATTATCGAAAAGCTATTTAATTCATTCTTAATTGAAAAACGTAGTGGCGGCAAAGAAATTTATATTACTTCAAAAGGTCGTCAATTACTTGATTTAGTACCTGAAGAATTACGTTCCCCAATGACAACAGCCGAGTGGGAGCAAAAGCTTGAGCTAATTTCAAAAGGTAAGTTGAAAAAAGACGTGTTTATCAATGAAATGAAAAAGCACACGAAAGAAATAGTCGCTGAAATTAAATCGAGCGATAAAAAATATAAACATGACAATATCTCAACAAAGTCTTGTCCAGATTGTGGTAAGCCAATGCTTGAGGTAAACGGTAAAAAAGGCAAAATGCTTGTTTGCCAAGATCGTGAATGTGGTCACCGTAAAAACGTATCACGCGTCACAAATGCACGATGCCCACAATGTAAGAAAAAGCTAGAACTACGTGGTGAAGGTGATGGCCAAATCTTCGTATGTAAATGTGGATATCGTGAAAAATTGTCTGCATTTGAAGCCCGTCGTAAAAAAGAAGGCGGTGGCAAAGTAGATAAGCGTAGTGTACAAAAATACATGAAGCAGCAAGAAAAAGAAGCGGAACCGATGAATAATGCATTTGCGGATTTATTAAAAGGGATGAAGTTTGATGAATAGGAAAAAAATGTGCAAATCTGATTTTAGATTTGCACATTTTTTCGATTTTATAAGCTGTTTGATTTCACTATAAAAGGTTAGGTTGTTTAGCTAACCACCTAATGTAATCCTTTATTTTTCAAATTCCTCGATGACAATGTCGGGACAGTTTATTTCGGAGAACAATTCATCTATATCTGTTATTTCAAAAGGATACACTACACCTTTCACATTTTTTTGTTGAGCTATTTTTGCTAAGGAAGCAGTTGCCATTGCTGTCGTGTGATAATCAGAAAATGTAGATAGGGCTAATATTTTTACCTTTTCTTTATTATCGATTATTCCTTTTACCTCAACGGTAAGAAAAGCATTTTCATTTTTATGAGGTTTATGTTTTACTACCTTTGAAAGAAAATCCTTGTACTTATGAACATTTTTTATGAAGCCAACTTGTCTTAAAAAAGATACCAGCTTATTGAAGGCATTATCATTCCAAGAAGTCCAATAATTTATAGAGTTAATGTCTAACGTTTCTTTTAAGATAGCTTTTTCTGAATGGTCTATACATCTTACCTCTTTTTCTTTAAGGTGATGAAGGAAATCCATTTTTCTTTTATTAGTAAATCCAGATATTACTTTGTTTTCAAACTTTACTGGTTTAGCAATTATATTTAACATATCTAAAATTCCGGAAATCCCAGCTTTAGCATTTGTATTTTGTAATAAACCAACATTTATCTCTGTCACTTCTGAAAAATTTGAAATAGCCTTTTTTACCATTAAGCCTGATAATCCAGGGAAAAATCCAGACATTACAACTGAACCTACATCATTATTTTCTGCATCTTCATTAAGTTCGTTAACTTTCTCTACAAAGTCATAATATGGTGTAACATCTAGACATAATATTTTATTTTTTATACATGCTTTTTGAATATATGGATGTTTTTGTTTCAACACTACAACTACAATATCAATATTTTTTATTACTTGCTTTACATTTTCCTCTTCATTTGCATCTAAATATTGGAATTGAACATCGGTTTTAAAAGAATTCGCTAATGTTTCTCCTCGTTCAGTTTTATAGTCTGTCACTATTAACCTTATTTGATTATCAAATATTCTTAATAATTCACTACAAACTAATTGACCAAGAACTCCAGATGCCCCGACAACCATAATCTTTTTCATTTTAATCACCCGTTTTACACTTTACTGAATATCGTAATATTCTTTCTTTTTATTATACAACCTAGATTATTCATCAACATATAAAAAACCCCACAGAAAAACTGACCTATCAGCTTTTCTGTGGGATTCTCTTTTTCACTTAATAAAAAGAAAGAATCCATTTCTGTTAAGGTTGTTGCGACCAAACAAACACCAAAGAAAGGATTCTTATGATGACTACTTTATCGCAAATTTCCTTACATTAATCGTTCTATCAAATTATCTAATGATGGAGGTGCGCTTTCTTCGGATAGCGGTCATCTTGTTTTTCGTGAATTTGGACGCTCACGGTACTTTAAATTGTCTTCTAGCTTCGTGTATGCATATTTCTTTTGGGACGTACTGACCCAAGTGCAACAATTAGAAATCAAATAACCTTTTTTTAAAATCGACATCGCACAAAGGGTGGAGTTTATCCCAAATCGGATTGTGGGCTTCACTAAAAAACTTATGAAAATCCACAAACTTTAGATTGCTATGAGGGATTCAGGTATAATTTTTTTGCAAACATTATAATAGGAAGTTTTTCAATGAAATGATAAAGTATAAATTTTTTTCAGGAAAAGTGTTGACCTTTTTAAATTAAGGGTGTAGTATTATACAAGTCGTCAAGACAACTACTGAAAAACAATCAAATTTAAATAAATTAGTTGTTGACAGAAAGTTTGAGGCGTGATATTATATAAGAGTTGCTGTTGCGAAACGGTAACGAAATGAACCTTGAAAACTGAACAAGCAAAACGTAATCAATAAAGTTTTTAGTAGCTAACCTTGAGTTGGTGAACGAAACAAAATTTTGGACATCAAACATGATGCCAGCAAAACAATTTGAGCTAATCAAATTTCTTTTTATGGAGAGTTTGATCCTGGCTCAGGACGAACGCTGGCGGCGTGCCTAATACATGCAAGTCGAGCGAACAGAGAAGGAGCTTGCTCCTTTGACGTTAGCGGCGGACGGGTGAGTAACACGTGGGCAACCTACCTTATAGTTTGGGATAACTCCGGGAAACCGGGGCTAATACCGAATAATCTATTTTACCTCATGGTGAAATACTGAAAGACGGTTTCGGCTGTCGCTATAAGATGGGCCCGCGGCGCATTAGCTAGTTGGTGAGGTAACGGCTCACCAAGGCGACGATGCGTAGCCGACCTGAGAGGGTGATCGGCCACACTGGGACTGAGACACGGCCCAGACTCCTACGGGAGGCAGCAGTAGGGAATCTTCCACAATGGGCGAAAGCCTGATGGAGCAACGCCGCGTGAGTGAAGAAGGTTTTCGGATCGTAAAACTCTGTTGTAAGGGAAGAACAAGTACAGTAGTAACTGGCTGTACCTTGACGGTACCTTATTAGAAAGCCACGGCTAACTACGTGCCAGCAGCCGCGGTAATACGTAGGTGGCAAGCGTTGTCCGGAATTATTGGGCGTAAAGCGCGCGCAGGCGGTCCTTTAAGTCTGATGTGAAAGCCCACGGCTCAACCGTGGAGGGTCATTGGAAACTGGGGGACTTGAGTGCAGAAGAGGAAAGTGGAATTCCAAGTGTAGCGGTGAAATGCGTAGAGATTTGGAGGAACACCAGTGGCGAAGGCGACTTTCTGGTCTGTAACTGACGCTGAGGCGCGAAAGCGTGGGGAGCAAACAGGATTAGATACCCTGGTAGTCCACGCCGTAAACGATGAGTGCTAAGTGTTAGGGGGTTTCCGCCCCTTAGTGCTGCAGCTAACGCATTAAGCACTCCGCCTGGGGAGTACGGTCGCAAGACTGAAACTCAAAGGAATTGACGGGGGCCCGCACAAGCGGTGGAGCATGTGGTTTAATTCGAAGCAACGCGAAGAACCTTACCAGGTCTTGACATCCCGTTGACCACTGTAGAGATATGGTTTTCCCTTCGGGGACAACGGTGACAGGTGGTGCATGGTTGTCGTCAGCTCGTGTCGTGAGATGTTGGGTTAAGTCCCGCAACGAGCGCAACCCTTGATCTTAGTTGCCATCATTTAGTTGGGCACTCTAAGGTGACTGCCGGTGACAAACCGGAGGAAGGTGGGGATGACGTCAAATCATCATGCCCCTTATGACCTGGGCTACACACGTGCTACAATGGACGATACAAACGGTTGCCAACTCGCGAGAGGGAGCTAATCCGATAAAGTCGTTCTCAGTTCGGATTGTAGGCTGCAACTCGCCTACATGAAGCCGGAATCGCTAGTAATCGCGGATCAGCATGCCGCGGTGAATACGTTCCCGGGCCTTGTACACACCGCCCGTCACACCACGAGAGTTTGTAACACCCGAAGTCGGTGGGGTAACCTTTTGGAGCCAGCCGCCGAAGGTGGGATAGATGATTGGGGTGAAGTCGTAACAAGGTAGCCGTATCGGAAGGTGCGGCTGGATCACCTCCTTTCTAAGGATATTTTCGGAATACAAACCTAGGGTTTGTAAGATTACGTTTTGCGTTCAGTTTTGAAGGTTCATTCTTACGAATGAAATACTTCAAAACTTGTTCTTTGAAAACTGGATAAAACGACATTGAAATTGTAACAAACACATTTATTTTTTAAGTTTTTTTATAGGCTTAATAACTTGGTTAAGTTATTAAGGGCGCACGGCGAATGCCTTGGCACTAGGAGCCGAAGAAGGACGGCACTAACACCGATATGCTTCGGGGAGCTGTAAGTGAGCTTTGATCCGGAGATTTCCGAATGGGGGAACCCACTACGTTTAATCGCGTAGTATCTTGACGTGAATTCATAGCGTCTTGAAGGCAGACCCAGGGAACTGAAACATCTAAGTACCTGGAGGAAGAGAAAGAAAAATCGATTCCCTGAGTAGCGGCGAGCGAAACGGGAAGAGCCCAAACCAAGAGGCTTGCCTCTTGGGGTTGTAGGACACTCTATACGGAGTTACAAAAGAGCGAGTTAGATGAAGCGACTTGGAAAGGTCCGCCAGAGCAGGTAAAAGCCCTGTAGTCGAAAGTTCGTTCTCTCCTGAGTGGATCCTGAGTACGGCGGAACACGTGAAATTCCGTCGGAATCCGGGAGGACCATCTCCCAAGGCTAAATACTACCTAGTGACCGATAGTGAACCAGTACCGTGAGGGAAAGGTGAAAAGCACCCCGGAAGGGGAGTGAAAGAGATCCTGAAACCGTGTGCCTACAAGTAGTTAGAGCCCGTTAATGGGTGATAGCGTGCCTTTTGTAGAATGAACCGGCGAGTTACGATTACGTGCGAGGTTAAGCTTTAGAAGGCGGAGCCGCAGCGAAAGCGAGTCTGAATAGGGCGAATTAGTACGTGGTCGTAGACCCGAAACCAGGTGATCTACCCATGTCCAGGGTGAAGGTGAGGTAACACTTACTGGAGGCCCGAACCCACGCACGTTGAAAAGTGCGGGGATGAGGTGTGGGTAGCGGAGAAATTCCAATCGAACTTGGAGATAGCTGGTTCTCTCCGAAATAGCTTTAGGGCTAGCCTCGTGATGAGAATACTGGAGGTAGAGCACTGTTTGGACTAGGGGGCCATCCCGGTTTACCGAATTCAGACAAACTCCGAATGCCAGATATTTATACACGGGAGTCAGACTGCGAGTGATAAGATCCGTAGTCAAAAGGGAAACAGCCCAGACCACCAGCTAAGGTCCCAAAGTAATCGTTAAGTGGAAAAGGATGTGGCGTTGCACAGACAACCAGGATGTTGGCTTAGAAGCAGCCATCATTTAAAGAGTGCGTAATAGCTCACTGGTCGAGTGACGCTGCGCCGAAAATGTATCGGGGCTAAACGATTCACCGAAGCTGTGGATTGACATCTATGATGTCAGTGGTAGGAGAGCGTTCTAAGTGCGTTGAAGTCAGATCGGAAGGACTGGTGGAGCGCTTAGAAGTGAGAATGCCGGTATGAGTAGCGAAAGACGGGTGAGAATCCCGTCCACCGTATGACTAAGGTTTCCTGAGGAAGGCTCGTCCGCTCAGGGTTAGTCGGGACCTAAGCCGAGGCCGATAGGCGTAGGCGATGGACAACAGGTTGATATTCCTGTACCACCTCCTCACCGTTTGAGAAATGGGGGGACGCAGTAGGATAGGGTAAGCGCGCCGTTGGTTGTGCGCGTCCAAGCAGTAAGGCGTGTGTGTAGGCAAATCCGCACACTGTAACGTTGAGCTGTGATGGCGAGTCCGTATGGACGAAGTTCCTGATTTCACACTGCCAAGAAAAGCCTCTATCGAGGTGAGAGGTGCCCGTACCGCAAACCGACACAGGTAGTCGAGGAGAGAATCCTAAGGTGTGCGAGAGAACTCTCGTTAAGGAACTCGGCAAAATGACCCCGTAACTTCGGGAGAAGGGGTGCTCTTGAGCGTGCAAGCGCATGAGAGCCGCAGTGAATAGGCCCAGGCGACTGTTTAGCAAAAACACAGGTCTCTGCAAAACCGTAAGGTGACGTATAGGGGCTGACGCCTGCCCGGTGCTGGAAGGTTAAGAGGAGTGGTTAGCGCAAGCGAAGCTGCGAATTGAAGCCCCAGTAAACGGCGGCCGTAACTATAACGGTCCTAAGGTAGCGAAATTCCTTGTCGGGTAAGTTCCGACCCGCACGAAAGGCGTAACGATCTGGGCACTGTCTCAACGAGAGACTCGGTGAAATTATAGTACCTGTGAAGATGCAGGTTACCCGCGACAGGACGGAAAGACCCCGTGGAGCTTTACTGTAGCCTGATATTGAATTTTGGTACAACTTGTACAGGATAGGTAGGAGCCAGAGATCTCGGAGCGCCAGCTTCGAAGGAGGCGTCGGTGGGATACTACCCTGGTTGTATTGAAATTCTAACCCATGCCCCTTAGCGGGGTAGGAGACAGTGTCAGGCGGACAGTTTGACTGGGGCGGTCGCCTCCTAAAAGGTAACGGAGGCGCCCAAAGGTTCCCTCAGAATGGTTGGAAATCATTCGTAGAGTGTAAAGGCACAAGGGAGCTTGACTGCGAGACCTACAAGTCGAGCAGGGTCGAAAGACGGGCTTAGTGATCCGGTGGTTCCGCATGGAAGGGCCATCGCTCAACGGATAAAAGCTACCCCGGGGATAACAGGCTTATCTCCCCCAAGAGTCCACATCGACGGGGAGGTTTGGCACCTCGATGTCGGCTCATCGCATCCTGGGGCTGTAGTCGGTCCCAAGGGTTGGGCTGTTCGCCCATTAAAGCGGTACGCGAGCTGGGTTCAGAACGTCGTGAGACAGTTCGGTCCCTATCCGTCGTGGGCGTAGGAAATTTGAGAGGAGCTGTCCTTAGTACGAGAGGACCGGGATGGACACACCGCTGGTGTACCAGTTGTCTTGCCAAAGGCATCGCTGGGTAGCTATGTGTGGACGGGATAAGTGCTGAAAGCATCTAAGCATGAAGCCCCCCTCAAGATGAGATTTCCCATTACGCAAGTAAGTAAGATCCCTCAAAGACGATGAGGTAGATAGGTTCGAGGTGGAAGTGTGGTGACACATGGAGCTGACGAATACTAATCGATCGAGGACTTAACCACAATGTTTGAAACATTCAATGCACGTTTATCCAGTTTTGAAAGAATAATTTCTTTCATATGTCTAGTGATGATGGCAAAGAGGTCACACCCGTTCCCATACCGAACACGGAAGTTAAGCTCTTTAGCGCCGATGGTAGTTGGGGGCTTCCCCCTGTGAGAGTAGGACGTCGCTAGGCACCTAAAAAGTCGAGGATTTATTCCTTGGCTTTTTTTATGTGCGCCCGGCATGCGTATGAACTATAGGGTGCAAGTCCCGAACCCCGAAGACAGAAGTAGAGGTTAGCCAAGAGCAAGGGTGTCCGTGGCGACGCGGAATCTGAAGGAAGCTGGAGGCAAAACACCGGTCCGAGGAACACGAATCTCATATAAGGCTAGGTATGATTGGATGAGTGTGCATAACAACACAAAGTCCTTTCTGTCGAAGGTCATATCGAGTAAATGAGGCGGATAGATGGTGTGAAAGTGCATGCGCTTACCCGGGGAGGTCTGATGGAAACGCAAAGTACACTTTGTAACCTACTTAGCGATAGGTAGCTGAACCATCAGAAGTCAGCAGAGGTCATAGTACCATTCACTTCTAGAATGAATGGGAAGGACCGAACAATTCGGAGAGAATAGCCCTTGGCATGCAGTTTTCTATGGTAAACACAGAAAATCCAGAAGGACCGACTTAATGGAGGTAATGGTGAATCCCATGAGGGACATTGAGCGGGTGCAGTAGAAACTGTTATAAGAAGACAAGCTATTCACGGAGGAGTCGAACGAGATGCTAATGAATCAAATATTATCACGGGAGAATCTGCTTCTCGCACTCAAACGGGTGGAACGAAACAAAGGGAGTCATGGAGTAGACAAAATGCCCGTAAAATTCCTACGACAGCATGTAGTCGAAAACTGGCTAACGATTAAGAAGCAAATTCTTGAGGGAACCTACCAACCACAACCAGTTCGCAGAATCGAAATCCCGAAACCTGACGGCGGTGTGCGACTATTAGGAATCCCAACCGTGACAGACCGACTCATTCAACAGGCGATTGCCCAAGTGCTATCCAACCTATATGACCCGAACTTCTCGAATCATAGTTACGGATTTCGACCAAAACGAAGTGCTCACGATGCAATCCGAGAAGCCAAAGGTCATATAAAAGAAGGATACCGCTGGGTAGTAGATATGGACTTAGAGAAATTCTTCGACAAAGTAAACCATGACCGTCTAATGAGTACATTAGCGAAGAAAATTTCTGATAAACCTCTACTCAAGCTGATTCGTAGATACTTACAATCGGGTGTCATGATAAATGGTGTCGTTTATGATACAGATGAAGGAACACCCCAAGGGGGCCCACTGAGTCCACTTCTCTCAAATATTGTGCTGGATGAATTAGACAAAGAATTAGAGAAACGTGGTCATAAATTTGTCCGTTACGCCGATGACTGCAATATTTATGTGAAAACAAAACGAGCAGGAGAACGAGTGATGGCAAGTATCAAAACCTTTATTGAGAAGACGCTACGATTGAAAATAAATGAGAAGAAATCCGCAGTGGCTCGTCCTTGGCAACGTAAATTCCTAGGATTTAGCTTTACCTCCCGCAAAGAACCACAAGTTCGAATTGCGAAAGAGAGCATAAAGCGAATGAAGAACAAAATTCGGGAATTAACAGCTAGAAAGAAGCCATTTCCAATGGAGTACCGAATTCAACAATTGAATCAATATTTAATTGGGTGGTGTGGCTACTTTGCATTAGCGGATACGAAATCAATATTTGAATCACTGGATGGATGGATTAGAAGAAGACTTCGCATGTGTTTATGGAAGAATTGGAAAAAGCCTCGTACGAAAGTGTGCAACCTCATTCGTTTAGGAGTTCCAGACTGGAAGGCTTACGAATGGGGCAATACTCGCAAGAGTTACTGGCGTATCTCGAAAAGTCCAATATTACACAGAACCCTTGATAACTCTTATTGGAGTAACCAAGGGCTCAAAAGTCTGCAAGCTCGTTATGAAATCTTGCGTTATTCATCTTAATTGAACCGCCGTATACGGATCCGTACGTACGGTGGTTGGAGAGGTCGGGAGTTAATCACTCCCTCCTACTCGATTTGCATTTTTTTAGTAAGTCGCCCCAAAATAAATCAGGAATCTTATCGTAAAAGCCCTAGATGACGGAGCAAAATATTTACTTGAAGGAGTCTCAACTTTGTAAATAAAATTACAAGAAATGTGGCTTATCACCAAAATCCGGGGATGACAAAATCAATGACCTGTTTCCAAACGTAAACGGAGGAAAAGATGGGCATCATTTCGGTAGCCAAAACCACGTCTTTTGATGAGCTTAATTTTATTATTTGTGCCTTCCATAATGCCGTTGGAGAAAGGTGAGTTTATGGTATCTATCATGGCTTTCTCACGAACAATCACGGTTTTAGCTATCTTTGAAACTACAGCACTTGTGTGAAATTGATACGCAATCGAGCGACCATGACAACGCTTCGTAATTTCACGACGAAACGATTCCGTCGAGGAATGAACAAGCCCTAATCCATAGTCAAATGTGAAGGTAAATCCACAATTTTTACAGCGTTGGCGAGGCACAAATAATTCAATCCAAAGCACACCAATATGCCAGGCATAGCCATGCCGAAAACGGCGTAGGGCACGATCATGACAAACAGTCCGACCTTGGCAATTTGGACAAGCTATTGATTGTGGCGCAATGTCCACGTGAAAAATATTTGGCTCCTCCTCAGATGGCAGAACGATTTCAAAAAAGGATGGCAACGGTAGAATTAATTTGATAAACTTAGAACACAAAGTGAAAACTCCTCTCGTGGTTTGTCTCAGCAACAATTACGATACGTGAGTTTTCACTTTTTTTCTATACTTCAATGGAAATTTATTGAATTTTTTATATAGTCAACCCCAAGTTATGGTGATGAGCCAGAAATGTCTACAATTAATGCTATGCTGGTTCTCGTCTCATTTTCAAATACACTAATTGCAAGTATAACGGCACAAAATCACGACTATTATGAAAATTAGCGCGTAAAATATGGTGATTCCCAAAATAGCTTTTTAGCAAATTGATGGAGTTGAATAAAATGAACCAAGTTTTACAAAACTTACAGTCAAGATTAATGGAGATTTTTACACATCTACATGAGCATCCAGAAATTAGCTGGCAGGAGCAGAAAACAACTCAATACATTGCACATCTATTAAAGGATGCGCATATGAAGCCTCAGTTGTTCGATGATATGACTGGACTTTATGTAGATATTGGGGAGGGAACACCGAGAGTCGGATTTCGTACGGATATAGATGCACTATGGCAGGAAATAGACGGTGAATTTAAGGCTAATCATTCTTGCGGTCATGATGGTCATATGACGATGGCTATAGGGACAGCACTAGTGTTAAAGGATATGGAGCATTTACTTCCTGGTGCAGTGCGTATTCTTTTTCAGCCTGCAGAAGAAAAAGGACAGGGAGCTCTGGCATTCGCTAAGAAGGGGCTGATTGATAATCTAGAGTACTTATTTGGTGTCCATGTACGTCCGTTAATGGAATTACAGGACGGCACATATGCCCCAGCCATATATCATGGTACGGCAAAGCTTTTTACGGGGACAATTATTGGGGAAGAAGCGCATGCCGCACGACCTGAACTCGCTATTAATGCTATTGAGATAGGGGCAGCGATTGTCGAAGGTCTACAAAAAATTTGGACGGACCCGAATGTTTCTGCGTCAGTTAAAATGACGCAATTTAATACAGGAAGTACTTCCACAAATATTATTCCTGGGAAAGCAACATTTAGCATTGATGCACGAGCACAAACAAATGAAGCAATGCAAGCTATTACAGAAGGTATTGAGCGGGTAAAGGCATCGGTAGAAGCGATGTATGGTGCAAAAATTACCTTGCAGGTAGATGCATATGTTGTTGCAGCATTAGTAAATGACGAGGCATTACAGCATATGAATGCGGCGATTGTAGACGTTGTTGGTGAAAAAGCTTGTGCTTCACCAGTCATCACACCTGGTGGAGAGGATTTTCATTTTTATACGTTTGAGCGTCCCAACCTGAAAGCAACAATGCTTGGCTTAGGTTGTGGTGTAACACCTGGATTACATCATCCGAAAATGACGTTTAATCGAGAGAGGCTTATTACAGGTGTGAACATTATTACGAGAGCTATTTTACGAGCTTTATAAAGAATAGCAAGTTTAGTAGAACTCACAACATTTGTTGGAAGAGTATATTCTACAGAGGATATTTAAGATTTAACTTAGTTATTGCTATCATCATCTAGGCTACGAAAAATATTGAGAGCCTTGTAAAAATGTCCTTAGAAATTCCCTCGTGTCATTGCATAACGCTAGGGAATTTTTTTTGTGAATTTTAGTAATGAAAACAAGGTGTAAATCATACAGTAAATGTGTGTTTATTTATTTGTGTTATGAAGTAAATTCTGTTTTATGTAAAATAAATTCTCGTAATTTTGCATAAAATCTTATTTGTTGCTAGACACCAATTTTTGTGAATGCTATATTAATATTGTCATAGTATTTTTATAATTTGGAAAAAACTATTTTTCACAAAGAGTTAGATTAATACTAAGTTGATGATGAATCGAATTAAGTAATAAAGTTTTTTCTTGATTATAAAGAGTGATGGAGTAAAGAGCTATATGAAGGATGATAGATGCCTATGGTAAAGAAAACGTTAAAACAAAGAATTGTAGACGCTTCAGTTGTACTGTTTCAGCAGGATGGCTATCACAATGTAACTGTTGATCGCATTGTTGAATATATTGGTGCATCAAAGGGTGGATTTTATCATAATTTTAAATCGAAAGATGAACTGTTATATGAAATTCATGATGTATTTATTTCTTATGTTATTAAACAGTCACAGGAGGCATATGACAAATACGATACACCGATTACACGTTTATGTGCAATGCTGCAAACACTGACACAAGTATTTGATATGTATCAAGCCCATATAACGGTTTTTTATGAGGAAAGTCGTTCATTGCCGGAAGAATATAGTGAGATTATTCATAAAAAACGCGATCAATATCGGGATATTTTACAAAAAGTCATAGAGGAAGGCCAGCAAACGAAGGATTTTCGTACAGAACTACCTTGTACTATTGTAACGATGGCTATTGTTGGGATGATTAATTGGACATATAAATGGTTTAAACAAACAGGTCCATTGACAATGGAGGAAATTACAGAGGTATTTACGGATATGGTATTGCGTGCGATTGTCACTGAACAGGCAATGGAAGAAGCAGTTCAATTTATGGTAAAGGGGTAGCCAGCAACAATGACTGGTTTTATTAATCGTTCAGACAAACCGACTAGTCGGTATTAATTTCATTCAACGGCGTTAAATGTAGTTAAAGCCTCCGGCGGATGTCATGGAATCGGAAAAGAGTTCTTTGTGCAGGCACAAAGACGATTCCGGACGCAATTATGCCGAGGCAACATTGATTTATTGCAACTGTCATCTGAACGAAATCTGCTATGGCAAATTAGACATTAGGGGGAATTGGGATGAACTTTGAACTAACGAAAGAGCAAATGATGATTCGAGACATGGTGCGTGATTTTGCTGAAAATGAAATTAAACCGTATGCTCGTGAGGTTGACGAGACATCGACAATGAGAATAGAGAGCTTCGAAAAAATGGCAGAGCTAGGCTTATTAGGGATCCCGTTTCCTGAAGAGTACGGCGGTTCAGGCGGAGATACTGTTTCCTACGCGCTCGCTGTTGAAGAAATTGGCCGTGCCTGTGGCGGTACAGGATTAAGCTATGCAGCAGCAGTTAGCTTAGGTGCTTCACCTATTTATAACTTCGGTACAGAGGAGCAAAAGCAGGAATGGCTTGTTCCGTTAGCGAAGGGTGAAACGTTAGGCTCATTTGGCTTAACTGAGCCTAATGCAGGTTCAGATGCTGGTGGGACACGTACAACAGCCGTAATTGATGGTGATGATTACATCATTAATGGTGAAAAATGCTGGATTACAAATGCTGGTCATGCACGCCAAATTATTGTGACAGCAGTGACAGGTAAACGTGAAGATGGTAAAAAGATTATCTCATCTATCATAGTACCAACCAATACTCCTGGCGTAACGATCAACTGCAATTACGACAAAATGGGAGTGCGTGGGTCCAATACGTGTGAGATTGTTTTGCAAAATGTTCGTGTACCAAGAGCCAATCTTTTAGGAGATGAAAAACGAGGATTTAGTCAATTTTTAAACACTTTAGATGGAGGACGTATTTCCATTGCTGCATTATCCGTAGGGATTGCACAAGCTGCCTACGAGAAGGCATTAAAATACGCAAAAGAACGTGAACAATTTGGTGCACCCATATCAAAGCTACAGGCTATACAATTTAAATTAGCCGATATGGCAATGGAAATAGAGCTTGCGCGTACGTTAGTACATAAGGCGGCATGGCTTAAGGATCAAAAGAAACCATTTGGGAAGGAAGCGGCAATGGCAAAATTATTTGCTTCTGAAATGGGCTTCCGTACGTGTAATCAAGCAATTCAAATTCACGGCGGTTCAGGGTATATGAAAGAATACGATGTAGAGCGTCATCTGCGTGACATTAAGTTAATGGAAATCGGTGAGGGAACATCTGAAATTCAACGTCTCGTTATTTCTCGTCTAATTGGCTGTTAAACATCCGCTAGAGACTTCTGTACCTGTCGCTTTGCTTTCGGTACAGAAAACATTTTGCTGAAAGAAGTTAAATAGCGTAAAAATAAGGGGGATATTCATGGCGGAACTTGTGTATCAAACTATTGGTCGATTGCTAGATGAACAATCAACAAAGTATCCACAGCGCGAAGCATTAGTGTATGCAGATAGAGATTTACGTATGACATATGAGGAGCTAAATCGTCAAAGTCGCATAGTAGCGAGGGGATTAATGGCTCTTGGAATAGAGAAGGGTGAACATATTGCAGTATGGACGACAAATGTGCCTGAATGGGTACAGCTGCAATTTGGGACAGGAAAAATGGGTGCCCCAATCGTTACCGTAAATACTAATTATCGTGCAAGTGAGTTGGAATATTTACTAAAGCAATCCGATGCTACAACGATATTTTTAATTGAAAATTATCGCGACCATTCATTTATGAATACACTTCAAGAGTTATGTCCAGAGCTTAAACATTGTGAACCAGGTAATTTGCAATCAGAGCGACTACCTTTATTGAAAAATGTTATTTTAATTGGCGAGACGAAATATCCCGGAGTGCTTAATTGGTCGGATGTTTTATCTGCCGCTGAGCAAGTAACAGAGGAGCAATTAGATCAGAGACAGCAAGCACTTCATTATGATGATGTTATTAATATTCAATATACTTCGGGAACGACAGGTTTTCCGAAAGGGGTTATGTTAACGCATTACAACTTAGTTAATAATGCGATAAATATTGCAGAATGTATGCGTTTAACGTCTGAGGATCGTTTATGTATACCTGTACCATTTTTCCACTGTTTTGGCTGTGTGATTGGAACATTAGCGATTACAACTAGTGGTGGGATGATGGTGCCAGTGCAGGAATTTTCACCTGCCGAGGTGCTACGGACGGTTGAAAAAGAGAAGTGTACCGCATTACACGGTGTGCCAACGATGTTTATTAGTGAGCTTAATTTACCGAATTTTTCGTCTTTCGACCTATCAACATTGCGTACCGGAGTAATGGCTGGTTCTAACTGTCCTATTGAGGTTATGAAGGCTGTTATCGAGCAAATGGGGATGAAGGATATTACGATCTGTTACGGGCAAACAGAATCCTCACCTGTTATTACACAAACGAGAACAGATGACCCGTTATCTTTAAAAGTGGAAACAGTCGGCCGTGCATTGCCAAATCTAGAAGTTAAAATCGTCATTCCTGGTACAAACGAAGAAGCTGCGACGAATGAGCAAGGAGAGCTATGTACGAGAGGCTATCACGTCATGAAAGGTTATTATAAAAATCCTGAAGAAACGCTTCTTGCAATTGATGAGGACGACTGGCTGCATACCGGGGATTTGGCAACGATGGATGAAGCGGGCTATGTGCGTGTCACAGGGCGTTTAAAAGACATGATTATTCGTGGTGGTGAAAATTTATATCCACGAGAGATTGAAGAATTCCTTTACTCCCATCCAAAAATATCAGATGTGCAGGTTGCAGGTGTACCTGATCCTGTTTATGGAGAAGAAGCGGCAGCTTGGATTATTTTACGAGAAGGAGAGCAGGCAACAGAGGTAGAGATTCGGGATTATTGTCGGGATAAAATCTCCAGACATAAAATCCCAAGGCATATTTTCTTTATCGACAACTATCCGATGACTGCATCAGGGAAGGTTCAAAAATATAGATTACGTGAGAATTTTGCAGCAACAGTGAAGTAAGAAGGGGGCCGGTGTTATGTTCAAGAAGGTTTTAATTGCAAATCGTGGAGAGATAGCTAGACGTGTTATAAGAACATGCAAACGACTAAATGTTCAAACAGTTGCGGTGTATTCCGAGGCAGATGCTGGAAGCTTACATGTTAAGGATGCTGATGAGGCGTTCTGTATTGGAAAGCCACCTGTTGCACAAAGCTATTTAAATATTGATCGTATTCTTGAAGTGGCGAAGGAAAGCGGTGCTGACGCTGTTCATCCTGGCTACGGCTTATTATCGGAAAACGCTGAATTTGCTAAACGTTGTACTGAGGCAGGCTTAGTATTTATAGGGCCAAGCGCAGACGTTATTGCTTCGATGGGTAGTAAATTAGAAGCCCGGAAAACAATGAAGGCAGCCGGTGTTCCAATTGTTGAAGGTGTAGAGACATCAGTGAAAGATGTAACAGAAGCTATTGAAATTGCTTCCCATCTAGGCTATCCGATTATGTTAAAAGCCTCTGCTGGCGGTGGGGGTATCGGGATGCAGCTAGTAGAAAATGCAGAGCAACTGGCAAAAGCATTCGAGGGGAATCAAAAGCGTGCACAGTCATTCTTCGGTGATGGCACGATGTATATGGAACGATTTATTGCTAATCCTCATCACGTCGAGGTACAAATTATTGCGGATCATGATGGCAATGTCGTACCACTATTTGAACGTGAATGCTCGATTCAGCGTAGAAATCAAAAAGTGGTTGAGGAAGCACCTTCTCCATTTATTTCTGAAGAAACAAGAACACGTATGCTAGATGCGTCAGTCAAGGCAGTTCAACATATTGGGTATGTTAATGCAGGAACGATTGAGTATTTAGTAGATGAAGAGCAAAACTTTTATTTCTTAGAGATGAATACGCGTCTACAGGTGGAGCATCCAGTGACTGAGGAAATTACGAAGCTGGATCTTGTGGAGGAGCAATTAAAGATTGCTGCAAAACAATCATTAGCATTTACACGTGACAGCATTCAAAGAGATGGGCATGCGATTGAAGTACGCATATATGCTGAAAATCCTTCGACATTTTTCCCTTCTCCAGGCACAATCACGACTTTTGAATTACCTACAGGTGAGGGGATTCGCCATGAATGTGGCGTAGAGGCAGGCACTGCGGTAACACCTTTTTATGATCCGATGATTAGCAAATTAGTAGTGTGGGGAGAAACACGTGCAATTGCGTGTGAAAGACTTATTGAAGCATTGAATGCGTATAAAGTAGAAGGAATTCAAACGAATATTCCAATGCTTTTAAAAACAGTCACACATGAACAATTTTTAAAGGGCTATACAACAACTAAATTTGTGGATGACTATTATCTACCTCAATTAGCAGAGACAAAATAAAGACTCGGGCTGTCCATATAACTTCTGTTTGGAGGAATATTTCAGACAGCCCAGTTACTAAATATGTGGAGGGATTACAATGGCAACAGTTAAAGCGAGCATGGCAGGAACAGTATGGAAAATCGTAGTAGCAGAAGGCGAGAAAGTGACAGCAGGACAAGATGTGGCAATTTTAGAGTCGATGAAAATGGAAATTCCTATTGCAGCAGAAGAAGATGGCGTTGTAACAAAAATCATTGCCAATGAAGGGGATTTCATAAACGTTGATGATGATATTTTAGAAATCGAATAAGGAGGCTTCTTGATGCAGCTACCAAAGCATGTAACGTTAAAGGAAGTAGGTCCCCGTGACGGTTTACAAAATGAGAAGACGCATATGACAACTGCCGATAAAGTACAGCTAGTGAATTTACTTAGTCAAACTGGATTGAATTATATCGAGGTAACGTCCTTTGTGCATCCCAAATGGATTCCGCAGCTGGCAGATGCAGTGGAAGTACTACAAGCCATTAAACGCCAAAAAGATATAACGTATGCAGCACTAGTCCCGAATATGCGTGGCTTAGAACGTGCATTGCAGGCTGATGTAGATGAAGTGAGCGTTTTTATGTCGGCGAGTGAAAGTCATAATGAAAGCAATATTAATAAAACAATTAATGAAACATTTCCTATATTAGAGGAAGTAGTTGTAGGGGCAAAGGCAGCACATAAAAAAGTGCGAGGTTATATCTCAACAGTGATTGGATGCCCGTATGAAGGCTACATACAACCAGAAAAGGTTTTGCGAGTAACAGAAAAATTATTAGAAATGGGCATCGATGAAATTTCACTTGGTGACACGATTGGTGTTGGCGTACCAACACAGGTGGAAAGTCTTTTAGAGGAATTACTAAAAAGATATCCGGCAGAAAATTTTGCGATGCATTTTCATGATACACGTGGCACGGCATTGGCAAATATTGTGAAATCCTTAGAAATGGGGATGACCAAATTTGATAGTGCACTTGGTGGGCTTGGGGGCTGTCCATATGCCAAGGGAGCATCAGGCAATGTAGCCACAGAGGATTTATTGTATTTATTAGATGAAATGGGTATTAAAACAGGTGTAGAACTAAATAAAGTGCTAGAGGCGACTCAATTTATTGAACAGAAACTAGGGAAGACAGTTGCCTCTAAACAAATGGCAATTGCCCGTAATGAAAGGAGTGCCAGTCAATTATGACGCAACTCGTTCGTTTTGAATTATTAGACGGTAGCATTGGGCTTATTACACTTTCAAGACCCGAAGCTGCGAATGCCATGTCTGTACAATTACTCCAAGAACTTAGTGCAGTACTCGACAAAATTAATGGCGATCCGGCAGTGCGAGTTGTTTTACTGACAGGAGCAGGAGAAAAAGCTTTTTGCGCAGGAGCAGATTTAAAAGAACGTAAAGGGATGCCAGACCGACAAGTCAAGCAAATTGTGCAATTAATCGGTGCAACAGTAGCAAAAGTAGAAGCGCTCGCTCAGCCAGTGATTGCTGTATTAAATGGCGTTGCTTTTGGCGGTGGACTCGAACTAGCGTTAGCCTGTGATTTACGTATGGCAGCTACACATGCAAAAATAGGCCTTACGGAAACCTCTCTCGGTATTATTCCTGGAGCAGGGGGAACACAGCGACTTCCTCGGCTCATTGGCATTGGAAAAGCTAAGGAATTAATTTATACAGCACGTCGATTAAATGCACAGGAAGCAAAAGGCTACGGTATTGTCGAGTACGTTTATGAAGGACATGAAGTACTTGAAAAGGCTCAACAGCTTGCACTTGAAATGGCAAAAAATGCACCGCTTTCTTTAGTACAGGCAAAAATCGCTATGAATCAAGGTGTTGAAGTAGATTTAGCTACTGGTTTAAAAATCGAATCACTTGCATATAATGCTCTGATTCCTACAGAAGACCGTTTAGAGGGCTTGCTTGCCTTCCAAGAAAAGCGAGAACCGCAATATGTAGGGAAATAAGAAATGAAAGCAGTAACCTAGCAACAATGGTATGGAATCAAAAATAAAGACTCTGATTGAATATGGTGGATTTTGAATGGTTTTTTATAAAATCCAGGCATGTTGTTAATTCTTGGCACGAAAGAGAAGTGCTAACGCGTAATCGATTGGGCAAAGGGAGGAATTAAATATGAGCAATGTATCGACAGAAAATACGGCTAAAACAATGAAGGAACAAATTTTAGCAGGTGGTCTACCAAAATATCACGATAAAAATGCACAACAAGGAAAACTATTTGTACGTGAACGACTCGAATTATTATTAGATGATGGGCTTCAATCAGAGGATGGTCTGTATGCAAACTGCTTAGCGGGTGACTTACCGGCAGATGGCGTTGTAACAGGAATCGGTAAAATCCATGGTCGCACTGTTTGCATTTTAGCAAACGACTCGACGATTAAAGCTGGCTCTTGGGGTAAACGTACAGTAGAAAAAATGATCCGTATTCAAGAAACAGCAGAAAAGCTAAATTGCCCTTTACTGTATCTAGTCGATTCAGCAGGTGCACGTATTACAGATCAATTAGAAATGTTCCCTGGTCGAAGAGGAGCAGGGCGTATTTTCTATAATCAGGTAAAGCTTTCAGGTAAAATTCCTCAAATATGCTTACTGTTTGGACCTTCGGCAGCAGGAGGTGCATATATCCCTGCATTCTGCGATATCGTAGTGATGGTGGAAGGTAATGCATCGATGTATTTAGGGTCTCCACGTATGGCGGAGATGGTTATCGGTGAGAAGGTAGATTTAGAAACGATGGGTGGAGCGAAAATGCACTGTTCCGTTTCTGGTTGCGGAGATGTGCTCGCAAAAACGGAGCAGGAAGCTATTACTTATGCGCGTAAATATTTAAGCTATTTTCCAAATAACTATGCAGAGCGCAGTAAGGTTGAGACACCGAAGCCACCAGCTTCATTTGATAAGTCTATTGAAGAACTAATACCAACAAATCAAAACGTTCCATTTGATATGTATAAGTTAATTGAACGTGTTATTGATGAAGATTCGTTCTGTGAAGTGAAAAAATTATTCGCTCCAGAATTAATTACAGGGCTTGGGCGCATTAATGGGCAATCGGTTGGAATTATCGCCAATCAACCGCGCGTAAAGGGAGGCGTTTTGTTCCACGATTCGGCTGATAAAGCAGCAAAGTTCATTTCACTTTGCGATGCGTTTAATATTCCTCTTCTTTTCCTTGCAGATGTACCAGGCTTTATGATTGGTACGCAAGTTGAAAAAGCTGGGATTATACGCCATGGAGCAAAAATGATTTTTGCGATGAGCGAGGCGACTGTTCCTAAATTAACGGTTATTGTTCGTAAAGCATATGGTGCTGGGCTATATGCAATGGCTGGTCCTGCTTTTGAGCCAGACTGCTGTATTGCGCTATCCAACGCACAAATTGCTGTAATGGGCCCTGAAGCTGCAGTCAATGCAGTTTACGCAAATAAAATTGCTGAACTTCCAAAAGAAGAGCAGGCAAGCTTTATTGCAGAGAAACGCAAGGAATATCAAGAGGAAATCGATGTCTACCGTCTAGCTTCAGAGCTTATCATTGACGATGTTATTGAGCCAAATGATTTAAGAAAAGCACTTGAATCACGTTTAGAGCTTTATATGTCCAAGTATTTATTATTCTCAGAGCGCAAGCATGGAGTAAATCCAGTATAAAGCCATTTATAAAAAAGCTGTCTCAATTGAGGCAGCTTTTTAGAATGCAAATGGACGTGTTGGAATATAAATATATGGTTAGCTATTGCATGAGGAGGTAGTGCATATTAAAATAGGGGAGGATAAAGGGAAGTAGGTGGTACAGGCATGCAAAAAAATAACATTTCAAATGTGCAAGGTGATGCCAAGCTACCATTACCTTATCGTGCATTGATAGATACATATTATCTACCAATAAAGATAGCAGGTTGGATATTTTTCAGTATCTATTCAACTATAGCTTTTTATAAATTGGTCATTGATCGTCTAGTGAATGTAGTCATTATGTTAGTCAAGGGTGAATACACTTTTGTAGAATTAGGGCTTTTTGATTATAGTGACTGGCGATTAACAACAAATTTTGTTCCCTTTGAAACAATTCTTCGTTATATAAATTACTCCCAGTATTTTAATCTGGACATCATTATTATCAATTTGCTCGGCAATTTATTAATATTTACTCCGATGGGCTTTTTACTACCATTATTATCGAAAAAATACCGAAAAGCTTGGTCAATTATTTTTGTGGGATTTTTATCCAGCCTAGCGGTAGAAACTGTACAATTTATTTTTAGGGTTGGGTCAACAGATATTGATGACTTGATTTTAAATACGCTTGGCGCATGGCTTGGCTATTTAGCCTATAAAAGTATACTTATTAAACCTAAAAAAAATAGATAGAAACAGTCCTTGCAAAAGGGCTGTTTTTTTGTGGCTCAACACCAAAAGTTATGGTGATGAGCCATTCTTATGGTGAATTCCCACTATTTTAAAAGTGATAACAGTAATAATTTTTTATTGAAATTAATAATTGAAGTAATAAACGAATGGGAAAAACGGATTTCAAGAAAGGTCTTTATGCCTATTTTGTGGAAAGTGAATTATTTCTTTAGGAGGTTAGTAGTAATTTGCTCTTGAATTTAATAAAGAAAATTCCGATAATTAGTGTACAGAAACTGTTCAGATTGTCTATGTATAGTAAATAGAAAATAGAATCATATTTTCTATTTAACTTGCATATTAAATTAGAAAGCCGAGGTGAAAATATGAAACTATCAAACCTAATAGAACAAGAAAGAATTTCATCACACTATAATCGTAAAAAGATTTTGCAGCGAAAAGAAGCGGGTGATGCATATCGAAAAAACGCACTGTATTTTCAGCCCAAGAAAAATCCGGTATTGCTTGAGCTAGAAAATTTACTACTAGGGCACACGGATCAAGACCTCTACGAGCAACAAAAAGAGGAATCAAAAGAAGTGACGCCCCAACAGCAAGCAATCATTCAGGATTTGCAGCAAATGAAAAAGGATGTGCTTGCTCGTGAGCAAACGCAAAAGTCAGATACTCTTGAAGCAGAGCATTTAGATAAAGAAGTGCCAACAGTAGACGATGCAAATGCCAATGAGAAGTTACAAATTCTAGAGCAAGTGCGAAATGCAGCACTAGTACCGCTACAACTATCACCACAGGATTTACGTGTAGCGGCAAGTGCAAATGCTCAAATACAGCACATGCAAGCGCAATTAAATGGCCAAGAAGTTGATGAAAGTGAAATAGATGCTAATGAGCCTGTTTTTGTACGTGAAGTGATTGAAGTCAAAGTGCCAGAACGTTTTTCGAATGAATTGAAATTGGATCCATTTGCAGATACAATTTTCGGTAAGAGTTATGAGGAGGCATTCAAGGCACGAACATTTAAATATGCTTCTGAAAAATATGCCGCTCATATTCAAATGGCGAAAAACGGGTATCAACCAGAAATAGATTCTATGTTCTCTATGATAGCCTAATGCTAGAGATAGGAGATTGTTAACATGGCAAAGGCAAAGCATGCAAAGACAAATGCTATCAGATTGTTGGAGCAGCAAAAAATACAATTTGAAGTAATTGAATATGAGACGGGTGACGGCCAAGTTGACGGAATTTCGGTTGCTGAAAAAATTGGTCACCCAGCTTCTCGTGTTTTCAAAACATTAGTAGCAAAGGCAAGTGCCCAAAAGCTTTTTGTCTTTGTTATTCCTGTGGCTGAAGAGCTTGATTTAAAAGCAGCGGCCAAAGTCGTTGGCGAGAAAAAAATCGAAATGCTTGCTGTTAAAGAGCTACTCGGCTATACAGGCTATGTAAGAGGGGGTTGCTCACCAGTAGGAATGAAGAAGCTTTATCCGACAGTTATTGATGCGTCGGCTCAAGTGCAAGAAAATATTATTGTGAGCGCAGGAAAAATCGGCATGCAAATCCATGTCCAACTAGATGATTTAGTAGCTGTGACAAAGGCAAAGCTCGCACCAATTACTACTACCCAAGAATGATAGGTTGGGTAGTTTTTTTATTTGGGATGTCAGGTAGGTGGCAGATACGCTCAGGCTGAATGGAAAGTGATCGGGTAGCCGGAAGAACCGCTCGGGTTGGATGAGAAAGTGATCGGGTAGCGGGAAGAACCGCTCGGGTTGGGTGAGAAAGTGATCGGGTAGCGGGAAGAACCGCTCGGGTTGGGTGTAAAAATGATCGGGTAGGCCTCAGAACCGCTCGGGTTGAATCTCTTTTCAACGGAATCAACCAAAATTCATAATTCGAGATTTTTGTAGAAAATATGGTAAAGTTAGAGCAATATCATACATAGAAAGAGGAACATGAAATGCGAAAAATTACGGGGTGGCGGTGGACATTTTTTATTGGTGGCTTAATGGTGATGTCACTTGGAATTACAATGTCCATTAAAGGGAAAGTCGTAGGAACGAGCCCTTGGGATGTGTTGCATGTAGGTTTATTTCAGAACTTTGGTTTATCAATTGGTGTTTGGTCTATTTTAACTGGGCTTTTAATTGTTGTTTCAACTTCAATTGTTTTGCGAGAATGGCCAAAGGTAGGGACATGGCTTAATATGTTACTGATTGGGTCATTTATAGATGTTTTTAATTGGATATTGCCGTCCACCAATAGCTATGGCTTACAGGTAACATATTTTGTAGTGGGTTTATTTGTTTTAAGCTTTGGTTGTGGGATGTATATTGCACCGAATATGGGAGCGGGGCCGCGGGATACATTAATGATGATTCTTGTTGAAAAGTTTGGTGGGACAATTAAAACAGCACGAATGGGTATCGAGGTGTTTGTCACAATTGTTGGCTGGTTACTTGGTGGTCCCGTTGGCGTTGGTACGGTGGTCATTGCTTTAACATCAGGCTATATTGTGCAATATTCATTACCTTATTGTCGGAAGGTATTAATGAAGTGTATTGGCAATGTCGAGGAAATGAAACCATTCTATTAAATAGGAAGCTACTTTTATCTGTTAAAGATATAAGTAGCTTTTCATTTTTTTTAAAGTAACTTCATATAATGCATGGCATAAGGTAAAGGGGGAACGATATTGAACGGAAATGTGACCTATTATTTTGGACACGCACTGACTGGGCAAGGGATTAAACATTTATATAAAGAAATGATGGCAGAGGCAGAATTAGTTTATATTTTGCAGGGCGCGCCGACGTTTAAAGGATCGGAGCTGCTTAAAGAGCTCGGTTATTTTTATGTCAAGCAGGGCTTATCAGTGGAGTGGTTTAAGCATGCTTTGCTAGAGGATGTTGTGGAGGCTGTGTACGTTCGAGGGTGTAATCGACTATTTGTATGGTCATCGGAATGGGGGATTGAACCAATTTTTCTCGGAACAAAGCATCGTGTAATGTCATTTTACGATTGTTTAGAAGAAAACCAGCTTGAAAAAATTGGTGAACAGCTCTCTGATGCAATGAAGGAACGAGAATTATGGCGTAAGAAATGTATTTGGATGCTTGATAGAGCTATAAAGATTCATGATGATTGGGAAATAGTCACACAGAGCTGTATGAACTGGCAAGCATTAAATGACCAAGTGGATATTTTAAAGACAGATGTTTTCCAAACAATGGTCTTAAATAAAACAGGAATGCGCACACATCGTTTACTTGGAACATTAACACCAAGGGGCGCCGAAAATACAGTAGAAAGCATGACAAAAAATTTAACTAGAAGATTAATGATTAAAGGCAAGCCAGGTACAGGTAAATCTTCTTTAATGAAGGGAATAGCAGATGAAGCAAATGCGAGAGGGTTAGATGCACAAATTGTTTGGTGTGGCTTAGATGCGAGCTCTGTTGACATGGTCATTATCCCGGAATTAAATTTCTGCATCTTTGATAGTACAGAGCCACATGTATTTGATCCACAGGATGGAAGACTAGGAGATGAAATCTTTGATATAGGAAAACATTGTGCGCTTTCACAGGAAGCGGAGGCTAAAATCGAGGATATACGGGCAAAGTATAAAGAAGCCATTCAGGATGCAATGGGTTATTCCAAGCGATATGCCGAAGCAGAGTATACAGTTCGTCGATTATTAGATAATTGTATATCGTCATCTCATTGGCGAGAAAAAACGGCCCCACTTTTCGAAAGATTAACAAAGTAATTTTTCAAATAGCGTGCTTGTGCTACACTAGGAGCTAGAACAGTTTTCCTAGGAAAGGATGATACGCTTGTCGAAAGTATTGAATGCATTTTTAGATGAAAACCTACAAGCCTTACACAATCAAGGCTTATACAATGAAATTGATCCAGTAGAAGGAGCAAACGGACCGATCATTCAGGTGCGTGGCAAAAACCTAATCAATCTATCTTCAAACAATTATCTTGGCTTAGCAACAAATGAAGAATTAAAGCGTATTGCCAAAGAAACAATTGATAAATATGGCGTGGGAGCTGGCGCAGTTCGTACGATTAACGGCACGCTTGATTTACACGTAAAATTGGAGGAAAAGCTTGCTGAATTTAAAGGAACAGAGGCAGCTATTTCTTACCAATCAGGCTTTAACTGTAATATGGCGGCTATTTCAGCTGTAATGGATAAAAATGATGCGATTCTTTCGGACCAATTAAACCATGCATCCATTATTGATGGCTGTCGTTTATCACGTGCGAAAATTATTGCCTATAATCACTCGGATATGGACGATTTACGTACAAAGGCAAAAGAAGCAACAGAATCAGGCTTATACAATAAAATCATGGTTATTACGGATGGCGTATTCTCAATGGATGGTGATATTGCCAAATTACCAGAAATTGTTGAGATTGCGAAAGAGTTTGATTTAATTACGTATGTTGATGATGCACACGGCTCAGGTGTAACTGGTAAAGGGAAGGGTACAGTGAAGCATTTCGGTTTAGAAAAAGAAATCGACTTCCAAATTGGTACACTGTCTAAAGCAATTGGCGTTGTTGGTGGATATGTAGCTGGTAAAAAGAATTTAATTGACTGGCTAAAAGTACGTTCACGTCCATTTTTATTCTCAACAGCATTACCACCAGGCGATGTTGCTGCGATTACAGCGGCAGTGCAAATGCTGATTGACTCAACAGAGCTTCACGATAAGCTTTGGGAAAATGGCAACTATTTAAAAGCGGGTCTTGCTAAGTTAGGCTTTAATATTGGCGAATCTGAAACACCGATTACACCATGTATTATTGGCGATGAAAAGCTTACGCAGGAGTTTTCACATCGTTTATTTGAAGAAGGTGTCTACGCGAAATCAATCGTTTTCCCAACGGTTCCTAAAGGCACAGGACGTGTTCGTAATATGCCTACAGCGGCGCACACAAAAGAAATGCTAGACGATGCGCTAGCAATCTATGAAAAAGTTGGCCGTGAGCTAGGTGTAATTCAATAAAAAATTGGGCTGCCTCAATAGTGAGGTAGCCCTTTTTTGAGGTTGAGACGGATAGAATGGCTAAAGGGACGGATAGCTAGGCTGAGTTGACGGATAGAATGGCTAAAGGGACGGATAGCTAGGCTGAGTTGACGGATAGAATGGCTAAAGGGACGGATAGCTAGGCTGAGTTGACGGATAGAATGGCTAAAGGGACGGATAGCTAGGCTGAGTTGACGGATAGAATGGCTAAAGGGACGGATAGCTAGGCTGAGTTGACGGATAGAACGGTCAAAGCGACGGATAGCTACTCCAAAGTGACGGATAGAAATGCAAAAATGACCGATTGACTTATTGAGGTCAGGCAGGCGAAAGAAGCGTTCATGAACTAAATAAGTTTAATTTTTCAATTCTGCTAATTGCTTCACGTAAGCGTTCTTCACTAACGAGTAAACCAACTCGCACATAACCTTCGCCATATTGACCAAAGCCATTGCCAGCAGCTACGGCGATATTAGCCTTGTCGAGTAATAAATCGGCAAATTGCTCGCTCGTATAACCTAATGGAACAGGGAGCCATGCAAAGAAAGAGCCTTTTGGTGCGGTTACTTGCCAACCAATTCGCTGTGCTTCTTCGATAAGAACGTTTCGACGACGTTCATAAGTTGCTCTTAGCTCATCCGCACAACTCTGGGAAGTAGTAAGCGCAACTGCTGCGGCTTGTTGCACTGCAGGGAATTGACTACAAAATAGATGATCTTGAATAAGGTTGATAGCTGCAATAATATCTGGGTTACCAACTGCAAAACCAATACGCCAGCCTGCCATATTATACGTTTTGGATAATGTATACATTTCAATGCCGACATCTTTTGCACCGTCAGCCTGCAGGAAGCTGATAGGTTTATTGCCATCGAATCCAATCGCCCCGTAGGCAAAATCATGTGATACGATAATATTGTGCTCTTTTGCAAAGCGTACTGTTTCCTCGAAAAATTCAAGGGTTGCAGTACCTCCAGTCGGGTTATTTGGGTAATTCAAGTAAAGAAGCTTTGCCTTTTCTTTCGCTTTATCAGATAAAGCATGATAATCCGGTAGGAAACTATTTTCTGCAAAAAGTGGCATGACTTCAAAATGAACATCACCTAATACGACACCTGATAAGTAGTCTGGATAGCCAGGATCAGGTAATAGTATTGTATCGCCAGGATTTAAAACAGCTAACGGTAGCTCAACAAGACCAATTTTCGTACCACCGAGAATAGCTACCTCAGTCTCGGGATCAATGTCAACATTGTATTCACGTTTGTAAAAATCAGCTGCTGCTTGACGTAACTCTGCTAAACCACGAAATGGAGAGTATTTATGATTTTGAGGATTTTCAACTGCCTCCTGTAGTGCTTTAGTAATGTGTGGAGGAGTGGGTTGATCTGGATTACCTTGACCAAGATTGATAACATCGCGCCCTTCTGCTAGAGCAGCGTTTACTTTTTGCACGAGTGCTGCAAAAAATTGAGTTGGGAGTTGCTGTAGTTTTTTTGAGAATTCCATGCACGTCCACCTTTTTCAGAATATAATAATAATTATTAATGAATACTATTACTTTTTTTATTAATTGTCTAGAGTCTTTTCAGTACTACAGGTGATATGGGGTGAAAAAAATTGAACAAAGTCTCATATTTTATCGTCAATGCTTTTACTACAGAACTTTACAAGGGAAATCCAGCTGCAGTATGTTTACTTGATTCAACAATACCTGAGTTAACTATGCAGAAAATTGCTCAGGAGATTTCCGTACCAACAACAGCTTTTGTCCAAAAGAAGGATAATGATTTTTTTCTTAGATGGTTTACGCCAGCAAAGGAAATACCGATTTGTGGACATGGAACAATTGCCAGTGCTTTTTTACTTTGGCAACAAGGGATTGTGCCCGTCAATTCTTCAATTACATTCCAGACTTTAAGTGGTCCTATGAAAGCAATTTGGTTTAATGAACTAGTTGAAATAACGATTAAGAAGTATCGGTTAGAAGAGATTGACTGTCCTTCGGAGCTTGAAGAATGGCTTGGAATGAAACCGACATATGTAGGGAAAACAGAATTGGATTATATAGTGGAATTAAGTGACGAAGAGTATATTGCAGATTTTAAAGCTGATTTTCCTGCGATGAAACAGTTTCCTGTACGTGGTGTTTGTATAACGAGTGTTGCTAAGGATGAGGGAATTGACATTGTCTCAAGATTTTTTTCCCCAGCACAAGGTATTGATGAAGACCATGTAAATGGTTCCACTCATGGAGCATTAGGACCTTACTGGTGTGAAAAATTATCAAAGGAAAGGATTGTTAGCAAACAGCTTTCAAAACGTGGTGGATTATTATACGTTACACCAAAAATAAAAGATGTTGCAATTGCGGGTTCGGCAGTTCGAATATTAAGTGGTGAACTAGTAATCTAAAACGATAGGTTTTTTATTGTAGTATAATGCAATACAGAAAAGCACAAACAAGAGGAGGAATAGAAATGAAAATTGGTTGTATCCAATTAAATGTAGGCTTTGGCAAAGTAGAAGAAAATTTTGCTCGCGCGGAGGAAAAGATTCGTGAAGCTGCAAACCAAGGTGCAGAAATTATTGTACTACCAGAAATGTGGAATACAGGTTACGCACTTGAAAAATTAACAGAGCTTGCAGATGTGGATGGAGAACGTTCAAAAGCATTTTTATCAAACTTAGCGAAAGAGCTTGGCGTACATATTGTTGGTGGCTCTGTTTCAACGAAGAAAGGCGATAAATTTTACAATACGATGTATACGTTTGATAAATGTGGAGAGCTAGTAGGCGAATATAGCAAGGCACATCTTTTCCGTTTAATGGACGAGCATTTATATTTAGAAGCTGGGGATGAAATGAATCGTTTTGCACTTGGAGACATCGAGGCTGCGGGAGTGATTTGCTATGATATTCGCTTCCCAGAATGGCTACGCGCTCACGCCTTAGAGGGTGCCAAGGTATTATTCGTGCCAGCACAATGGCCGACACCACGTATCGATCATTGGAAAACATTGCTACAAGCACGTGCCATTGAAAATCAATGTTTCGTCATCGCTGTTAATCGTATATCGAAAAAGGTAGAAAACTTCAATGGTCAATCAATGATTATCCAGCCATGGGGTGAAGTGCTGTGGGTTGGCGCAGAGGACGAAGAAGTAGCTGTAATCGACGTGGACTTTTCGATTGTCGATGAAGTACGAGGCAGAATCCCTGTTTACGACGACCGCAGACCTGGATTATATAGTGGAGTAGTTGCTAAAAATTAGCATGGGGGCACGCTCAAGGAGCAAAGCGATCTTGAGCGTGCTAACTGTAAACATCGCTGATAAAAAGGTAAACAACGCCGCTAAATCGATGAATACCGCCGCTAAATCGATGAATACCGCCGCTAAATCGATGAATACCGCCGCTAAATCGATGAATACCACCGCTAAATCGATGAATACCGCCGCTAAATCGATGAATACCACCGCTAAATCGATGAATACCGCCGCTAAATCGATGAATACCGCCGCTAAATCGATGAATACCGCCGCTAAATCGATGAATACCGCCGCTAAATCGATGAATACCGCCGCTAAATCGATGAATACCGCCGCTAAATCGATGAATACCGCCGCTAAATTGATGAATACCGCCGCTAAATCGATGAATACCGCCGCTAAATCGATGAATACCGCCGCTAAATCGATGAATACCGCCGCTAAATCGATGAATACCGCCGCTAAATCGATGAATACCGCCGCTAAATCGATGAATACCGCCGCTAAATCGATGAATACCGCCGCTAAATCGATGAATACCGCCGCTAAATCGATGAATACCGCCGCTAAATCGATGAATACCGCCGCTAAATCGATGAATACCGCCGCTAAATCGATGAA
This sequence comes from Lysinibacillus sp. G4S2, assembly GCF_030348505.1. NCBI lineage: Bacteria > Bacillati > Bacillota > Bacilli > Caryophanales > Bacillaceae > Lysinibacillus > Lysinibacillus sp. G4S2. The sequence continues at coordinate 572,695 of NZ_JAUCFJ010000002.1, forward strand.
TACCGCCGCTAAATCGATGAATACCGCCGCTAAATCGATGAATACCGCCGCTAAATCGATGAATACCGCCGCTAAATCGATGAATACCGCCGCTAAACCGGTGAACAACGTCGCTAAATCGATGAATATCGCCGCTAAACCGATGAACAACGCCGCTAAACCGGTGAACAACGCCGCTAAACCGGTGAGCATCGCCGCTAAACCGATGAACATCGCCGCTAAACCGGTGAACAACGCCGCTAAACCGGTGAGCATCGCCGCTAAACCGGTGAATACCGCCGCTAAACCGATGAATACCGCCGCTAAATCGGTGAACACCGCCGCTAAACCGGTGAACACCGCCGCTAAACCGATGAACATCGCCGCTAAACTCGAAAACTAAGATTTTTCCTCAATTAAAGAATTAGCGAGCAACATGAATTCAAGTGTAATCCGATTATGTCCCTTCATGAAGTTTTCCCCTAAGAGACTCTCAAGCTTTTTTAAACGATGATAGAGTGTTTGGCGAACGATGAACAATTGATTGGCTGTTTGTTGTTTGGAGCCATTTGTTTGTAAGTATACCTGCAGTGTTTCGAGTAGCTTGCTGTTATATTTTCTATCGTAGTCAATAACAGGCTGCAAATAATCTTGAATGACTTCCTGTAAATTTACTTGCATCTGTAATTTATAGATTAAGTGATACAAATGTAAGTCATCGTAAAAATAAGATGTTGTTTGTACTTTGCTGCAAATATATAATGTTTCGAGTGCAGTTTGGTAGCTCTTTGGAATTTCTTCTACGTCTGTAACGACTTTGCCGATTGCTATTTGATAACCTTGGCCCATTTGTTTTTTATAAAAGTCGGTTTTTTGGAGAGAAGACACTAACGTATTTAATAATTCGCGACTCGCTTTACTATCCTTCGTATGGAGCAAAATAAAAATGACATAGCTTTTTCTTTCAAATAAAAATGGGATAAAGCCGTTTTGCTCAAAAAGGTTTCGATAGTAGAGCTTACTATAGATAATATCTTCTTGAACTTTAGTGACTGCATTAGGAGAAGCTAACATAAAAACAGCTCCGCTAGAAAGGTTATAGTTAGAATGATGTGTTACGATAAATTTATAAATTTCTTCTTTCGATAGTTTTTGATCTATCCAATCCGCTAAAATAGAGGCATCCTCGATATCCCTTTTCTCCTCAATATAAAATTCCCGCATTAATAGCTGTGCTAACGCAGTAGCTGTTCGATCTAAAATCAGTAATTCGAATTCTGAGAATCGACCATCTTCCCTAAAGAGAGATAAATCTGCATAATGTTGATCCAAAATAAAGATGGGTTCATTTTTAAATACTGGTGCTGATTTTTTCATCTTTAATAGTTGTTGACGCTTATTGTGCGACATATTTGGAAAGAAGATAGGCTCTCGACCTTTAATTGAAAAGATGATTTGTGTTTTTAATTCATTATACATATTGTGTAAAATATCTTCCGTAGTTTGTCCTAAAAGAGCATTTTTATTTAACGTTTGAGAATAGGATTCTAAAGTGGAAATCATTAAATATTGTTGATTCATAATTTGGCTATGTAAATCTTGTGTAATACGGACAAAAGGAACTGTGTCATGAAAAACGATGATAGGGAAGCTATGACGGTTGGCAAGAGATACGATTACTTCTGGGATAGTTTGTATGGAATTCCCGTATTCAATGCACAATGCCGCGCAATTTTTTTCGATTAGGGATTCTACAAAAAATATAAAATCCTCTATGCTATGCTGAAGACTGATCCCTGTTGTTAAAACTAATTCCTCACCAGCTAGAAAATTATCTACTTGGATAATTTCCATGACGTGAGCCCATTTTACAATTCGTAATAAACCATCCTCACCAGCTACGACCTCAGCACTTTGAAAGTATGTATTTTCTAGTACATCCTTCACTTGAAGCTTAAATTGACTCATTTTATCCACCTTCCTTTTAACATGGACTTATAGTTAGTTTTCTTATTAATGTGTGATTTTCGCTAAAATAAACAAAAATATTATATTTTAGGAATATTGAGTCTATTTTACATTATGTTTAAAACAAAAGGATAGAATTTTACAGTTTGTCTATTACTTCGATTCTGTAGAACATGTAAAATTTTTGTAAGCGGTAATTCAATCGATTTTTTTAAACAAAAACGGTGCACCTGTTAATGCCATATTAACAGCGACATTCTTCTCGTATATTGCCGTTATTATGAACTATGTTTCACCAGATAAAGTGTTTATGTTTTTACTTAGTTCATGTAGTGCAATCACGTTAATTCTTTACTTAATCATTGCATTTTCACAATTAAGAATGCGCCGGAAAATTGAGAAAGAAAATCCCTAGTTATTAAAAGTGAAAATGTAGTTATTCCCGTATTTCACAATATTGGCTACAACGGCATTACTAATCGCCATGTTCTTTATTGAATCAATGCGTTCACAAATTTTATTTACATGTATTGTAGTGGCGATAGTGATGATTTTCTATGTAGTTACACAAAAGAAAAAGTCACCTAACCCAGTAGATGAAGCAAGTTCTATTTTTCAAAAGGAAGAATTGGATTTTGAATAACAATAAACGAGGAGTGGGGAAATTATGACAGTTCAGCAAAAAGTGAAAACATTATCACATTTTATTAATGGTGTTGAAACAGCCGGTACTAGTGGTCGTTACGCAGAAGTTTTTAATCCAACAACAGGAGAGGTTATTGCACAAGTTCCATTAGCGACAAGAGATGAAGTGAAGCAGGCTATCCAGCTAGCAAAGGCAGCATTCCCTGCATGGAAAAAGGCATCGATTGGCAAACGGATCGAGGTTTTACATCGTTTCCGTCAGCTATTAGTAGAAAGACAGGATGAGCTCATTGAAGTCATCTGTGAGGAAAGTGGGAAGACGAAGGAAGATGCAAAAGGCGAAATTGTACGTGGCATTGAATCCGTAGATATGGCCATAAGTGCCCCGCAAATGCTGAAGGGGGAATACTCGGTGAATGTAGGCGGCAATATTAATGCCTTCTCTGCAAAAGCCCCACTTGGAGTTGTTGCGACGATTGCCCCATTTAATTTCCCTGTCATGGTCCCACTTGCGATTACAAGTATGGCGGTTGCGGTAGGAAATGCAGTTATTTTAAAGCCGTCTGAGCGGGTGCCAATCTCAGCATTATATTTAAGTAAATTATGGAAAGAGGCGGGGCTGCCAGATGGAATTTGGACTGTCGTTAATGGTGATAAAGAGGCGGTAAATGAACTGCTAGAAAATAAAGAGATACAAGCAATTTCATTTGTTGGATCCACACCTGTTGCGGAGTATATTTACCAAACGGGGACGAAGCACAATAAGCGTGTCGCTGCATTTGGTGGCGGGAAAAACTTTATGATTGTCATGCCAGATGCAAACCTAGAGCAAACAGCTAATGCCTTTTTAGGTGCAGCATTTGGAGCGGCGTCCCAGCGTTGTATGGCTATTTCAGGAGCGATCGTCGTTGGGAAAGATACTGAACAAAGTTTTACAGAGATATTAAAGGAGAAAGTCTTGAACTTAAAGGTTGGTCCATATACAGATGACGAGGTAGACTTTGGCCCAGTTATTACACAGCAATCGAAAGATACCATTCTTCGATATATCGAAGGTGCTATTGCGGAAGGGGCCAATCTTGTAACGGACGGTCGAAATCCGAAAATATGTGAAACATCAAAAGGCTTTTATCTTGGTCCGACATTGTTAAATAATGTAACGCCAAATATGACCATTTTTAAAGAGGAAGTTTTTGGCCCTGCGCGTATTGTTGTAGGCGTTGAAACCTTACAAGAAGCTATTGATTTAATTAATGACCATGAACTCGGGAATGGTGTCACGATGTTTACAAGGAGCGGTTCGGCAGCACGTAAATTCCAGGAAGAAATTGAAGTAGGTATGGTAGGCGTGAATGTTCCGATTCCAATTCCAGTTGGCTATCACAACTTTGGTGGTTGGAAGCGTTCAAAGTTTGGCGAAGGACATATGTTTGGGCCGGATCAAGCACGATTCTTTACGAAAGCGAAAACGATTTCTGAACGCTGGCCGGATGAAACGGAGGATACGACAAGTTCCTTTGCATTCCCAAGCAATAACGATGTGACTAAATGAAAAAATCATAAAGGGGTGTATAGATGTGGTTCAAGTAAATCTTAACAATGATATTTTAAAGAAAGATGAACAATATGTATGGCATTCAATGAAACCTTACAACCCACAAGCGACATATGTAGTAGAAAAATCAAATGGTGCGAGAATCGTTGATACAGACGGGGTTGAATACATCGATGCTATGGCAGGATTATGGTGTGTAAATGTAGGCTATGGACGCAAGGAATTAGCAGATGTTGCACATGAGCAGATGCTGAAAAACGCCTATGCGCCTTTATCGCAAGGACATTTACCAGCAGTTGAACTGGCTGAAAAAATCAATGAAATGCTTGGTGGAGACTATGTTATTTTCTTCTCTAATAGTGGGTCAGAAGCTAACGAGACAGCGTTTAAAATGGTGCGCCAGTATCATCAGCAAAAAGGAGAAAGCTCCCGTTATAAAATTGTTTCTCGCTACCGTGCGTATCACGGAAGTTCTTTTGGAGCATTGGCTGCGACAGGGCAAGCGGAACGAAAATATAAATATGAACCATTATCTCCTGGCTTTATCCATGTAGCACCACCTGATCAATATCGAGAACACGAAAGTGATACACTTGCTCCAACAGAGTTAGCGAGCGTAAAGGCTGTAGATAAGACGATGACGTGGGAGCTAAGCGAAACAATAGCCGCTATGATTTTAGAGCCTATTATTACAGGTGGGGGCGTCATTATGCCTCCGGAAAACTATTTAAAGGGCATTGAGGAAGTGTGTAAAAAACATGGAGCTCTGATGATTGTAGACGAAGTAATTTGTGGCTTTGGTCGAACAGGTAAGCCATTTGGATTTATGAACTACGGTGTAAAGCCGGATATTATTACAATGGCAAAAGGGATTACAAGTGCCTATTTACCGTTATCAGCGACAGCGGTGAAACGTGAAATTTATGAGGCATTCACTGGATCTGATGCGTACGGTTATTTCCGCCATGTTAATACATTTGGTGGCTCACCTGTATCTTGTGCGGTGGCATTAAAAAATATTGAGATTCTTGAGCAAGAAGCATTGTTTGAAAGATCTAGTGAGGTTGGAGCTACTACTCTGCAGGCACTCCAGCAAGCATTAGGTAAACATCCGAATGTAGGGGATGTTCGAGGTAAGGGTTTATTAATTGGTATAGAACTAGTTGCCGATAAAGCATCTAAGGAGCCTTTACCAGTAGATAAAGTAAATGCTGTTATTGCAAGATGTAAAGAGCGAGGTGTCATCATTGGTAAAAATGGTGCAACTGTTGCAGGCTTTAATAATGTATTAACATTATCGCCACCACTTAATATTGCACAAGAGGATCTTGATACGATAGTAGAAGTTGTAATTGATAGTATTCATAAAGTGCAGGCATAATATAAGATCTAAAAGTAAAGCTGTCTCTAAAGTCGTCGTAAAACTTTTGAGACAGCTTTTTGATTGTCTTATAGCATAAGAAAAGCTAGGAATAACCACTATGCTGTGAATTGATACTGGGATAGCTGTAAAAATGAGTAGTAATTACCTTAAAAGAAAAGCATCGGTAGGTATTTGATGAGGGCTAAAATCACATTACATCGAGGGATATATGCGCCTATTATAGTAGTGAGAATGGGATAAATCTCACAATTCTTTGCGTAATCTTTACAAAAACATAACACTGGCTTTATATCTTCATACTATCATTATTGGTAAGAGTTGGAGAAGGGGCCGAAGATAATGCGTTTTTTTCGATACATAATGGTGAAGGACAAGCTGCTCGTACTAATGATGGTTTGTGTACTATCGAATATATTGCTAGGTGTTTTTAGTGTGGATTATTTACGGAAAATGTCATGGCATGCAAGTGAAAGCTATACAGAAGGACTTGTACCAATCGGATGGTTAAATGAACTAGAGGAATCACAACGTCAATTAGATTATATAGTAGATTCAGCTGGGACTTATCAAGAAATGACAGCAGTTTTAAAAAATGTTGAGCAGCCTTTAGGTCATTTGGAAAATCTAGAAGTCGATAAAAAAATGGATCATCAGATGAAGAAATACAAGGCATTACTAGAACAGCAGATAGAACTAGTCGATAGCTATAAGCAGTTAGAACAAAATGAACGACAACAGTTTTATGTTCAGACATATTTACCTGTAAGCCAGCAAAGTCATACATTATTAGAAGAAACTCAAAGCTATTTGGTCCAGAAATCTGAGGAACAGCAACAGGCATACCAGAAAGATGTGCAATTTGGTTATTGGCTATTGGGAGGAGTGTGTCTATTTGTTGTTCTGTTAGTGATATTTATAGGGTTTATAGCAACAAAAGCTGTAAATATACCAACACGTCAATTGAAGTCATTATTAAAGCGTGCAGAGCAAGGGGATTTTACAGCGAATGCCAGCTATGTGGCGCAGGATGAGCTTGGCGAAGTAATATTGTCTTACAATCAAATGGCAACAGAGGTGAAAAGACTACTTCATACAGTAACAAATAGTGCACATGAGGTTGAAGAAATGTCTGGGAAGCTGCAACAATCCTCGGAGCAGTCGTCTAACACAACCGTCAAGATTGCTAAGGATGTGCAGTCCATTTCAAATTCAACAGCTGCTTCTTCAACAAAATTAGCTTCCAATACAGCTTCTCTAGAGGAAGTGCTGGATGGTGTGCAAGTAATTTTAGAAAAAGTACAGGTTGTTGAAAATTTTGCTCATAAAACTGCACGTGATGCAGAAAGTGGCACGGAAATTGTACAGGCAAATTTAACGCAAATACAGGCAATTAAACATGCGGTTGAAAAATCAAATACAGCCATTTTTAATCTTGTAGAGAGAGCCGCTACAATCGATCAAATGGTCGAGGTAATTGAAAAAATTACGGCACAAACAAATCTCTTAGCCTTAAATGCATCTATTGAGGCTGCTAGAGCAGGGGAGCATGGCAAAGGATTTGCGGTTGTAGCCAATGAAGTACGTAAGCTTGCGGAGCAGACAGTTCAGTCAACGCAAACAATTACGTCCATTGTACAAAACATTCATTTAGATTCTAATTATGCTGTGCAAATGATGGAGGGCGTGTTAGCCGCAACTGAAAAGGGTGTACATGTAACAGGAGATACGGCAACAAGCTTTGATCAAATTTTAGAAAAAGTACATACAATTAAGCCATATATAATGGAAGTATCTGCAACCGTTCAAGAGATTGCAAACCATACGAAAAAGGTTAGTGAGGATGCGGTAATGTTAACATCATTTTCTGATACGAATGCAGCATCAACTAAACATGTAGCTACTTTAACAGCCGATCAGTTAACCGCGCAGCAGCAATTCCATGATTATATTCAAGAGTTACGTAAAGTATCAAAAGTTTTACAAATAGCCGTAAAGCGGTTCTCAATTTAATAAGAATAATTGGAGGACCTTTCTTTGTAAATGTATACAAAAAAGGTTCTTTTTTTGTACTAGTAGGCGCTAAGATTCATTTAATTGACAGGTTAATATGGCTCATCACCAAAATTTGTGGATGACATTTAAATTGATATAAGTTGATTGGAGTGGAGGATGGACGCCCCCTAGGAAGCTTTGCTCTGTATGAAAGCGAAGCGTCAGCAACAAGTGTTTTATCTGTGCAAAAGCGAAGCGTCAGCAACAAGTGTTTTATCTGTGCGAAAGCGAAGCGTCAGCAACAAGTGTTTTATCTGTGCGAAAGCGAAGCGTCAGCAACAACAAATGTTTTATCTGTGCGAAAGCGAAGCGTCAGCAACAAGTGTTTTATCTGTGCGAAAGCGAAGCGTCAGCAACAAATGTTTTATCTGTGCGAAAGCGAAGCGTCAGCAACAAGTGTTTTATCTGTGCGAAAGCGAAGCGACAGCAACAACAAATGTTTTATCTGTGCGAAAGCGAAGCGTCAGCAACAAGTGTTTTATCTGTGCGAAAGCGAAGCGACAGCAACAACAAATGTTTTATCTGTGCGAAAGCGAAGCGTCAGCAACAAAGCGCCCAGGCGGAACTGAGATCAACCCCACGTTATGGTGAGAAGCCATTAATATTGTTGCTATGTGGAAAATGGACATATGTACACTCTAGGTGTACATATGTATTTTATTTGTTTTATCAGCACAATATTTAGTAGGGCTCATATACTGATGATAAAGGATTTTACGTTCTGTTTGTCAAAAATTAAAAATATAAATGTTGTATTTTTAATGTGAACACTTTATAATGAAATTCATCGAAAGTGTTATTAAATCAATGTTTGTTAATATATTATTGTACTTTCCAGAAGTACAATTGTTCATAGGTGGAGGTTTGGAGAAATGAAAAAGATAATGGTTACAGGAGCACTTGGTCAAATCGGTTCTGAACTCGTAGAAAAGCTTCGAGGTATTTATGGAGAGGACAATGTATTAGCGACAGATGTTCGAAAGCTTGAAAATATTAAGGGTCCATTTGAAGTATTGGACGTGACGGATGGACAAAGAATGCATGAATTAGCGAAGGATTTTGGTGCAGATACAATGATGCATTTAGCGGCGTTATTATCAGCAACAGCAGAAAGAAATCCATTGCTGGCATGGAATTTAAATATGGGCGGTTTAATGAATGCGCTTGAGGTTTCGCGTGAGTTAAACTTGCAATTTTTTACGCCGAGCTCAATAGGTGCGTTCGGTCCATCGACACCGAAGGATAATACGCCACAGGATACATTACAACGCCCAACAACAATGTATGGGGTAAATAAAGTAGCTGGCGAGCTATTATGTGATTATTATTTCAATCGTTTTGGTGTAGATACTCGCGGTGTACGCTTCCCAGGGTTAATTTCATACGTAACGCCTCCAGGTGGTGGTACGACAGACTATGCGGTTGAGATCTTCTATGAGGCGATTGAGCAAGGTAAGTATACATCTTATATTCAAGAAGGCACGTACATGGACATGATGTACATGCCAGATGCATTGCAGGCTATTGTAGATTTAATGGAAGCAGATAGTAGCAAACTAATACATCGTAATGCCTTTAATATAACTGCAATGAGCTTTGAGCCATCTGAAATTGCTAAGGAGATTAAAAAACATTTGCCACATTTCCATATGGATTATAATGTGGATCCAGTGCGTCAGGCGATAGCAGATAGTTGGCCAAACTCTATAAATATAGAAGCGGCACAGAAAGAATGGGGCTTTAAAGCACAGTATGACTTAACAAAAATGACAGTTGATATGCTAGAAAAATTAAAAATCAAACTACAAAAAAAGGCCATTTCATAAATAAATACTCCTGAAAATCGGACGAAGAATTTAATTTCTTCGTCTTTTTTATTTTGACTAGGCTCATAAGCATAACGTGGGTTGATTTCCGTTCCGGCTGGGCGCTTTGCCGCTGACGCTACGCTTTCGCTACAGAAAACATTTGTTGCTGACGCTACGCTTTCGCACAGATAAAACATTTGTTGCTGACGCTACGCTTTCGCACTGAGCAAAGCTTCCTGGGGGCGTCCGATGAGCCACTTCACTCGCGCTGCTTTGTTTAAGCAATTCAAAAAAATCGACTTCTTCAAATTCATTTTCTTTTAGGAACTTTACAATAAATAAAGTCAACTTCTGTTCTAAGTCTTCTCTATCTTGAAAATTCGCTTGCAACAGTTCTTTTTTTATTTTTGGCTTTATCATTTCTAAGAATTTTAAAATTTTTTCATCGTTCATTTTGATTGCCATTCACATTTCATCCCTCTCTATTTTTGATAATGCTTGCAATAGCTTTTGATAAGTCTTAAATGGATGAATCAAGGGACTCAATTTTTACCCCGAAAGTGTGAAGTAAGTATATGGTTATAGCAATAGGAAAGCCTACATTACCAATAATCTGAACAACAGCGTTTAGATCCATCTTTAAACTCTCCTTTTTTAGTTAAAACCCCATTTCTTTGTTTATTGATAGATTGTACAGACACACCCAATATTTGAGCTATGTCCTTATCAGACTTGCTTTTTATATAAAACAAATAAAGAATTTTCTTTTGGTTTAAGGTTAATTTTGCGATAACTTCATAGAGGATTTTATTTTCAAAATAATTTTCTACACACTCTACATCAAAAAGAATTTCACAATCTAAAGTTTTATCATCAGGAATATTTTGAAGGCTCTTATAGTCATCTGAATCAACCAAAGTTAGAGACGCTTTTTTATTTCTATCTCGATTCTTCTTATCAATGTTTTGAGCTAAAAAATGTAGGCTTTTGGAAAAATAAGATAACAGTTTTATTTGTAGAAAAAACTCATTAAACTCTGTTTGCAAATGCTCTCTTTTAAAATCAGTTGGGCATGTTAAATATTCTTTCAGTAATCTTTTGTTTTCGTGTTTTTCTAAGAAATTTTCTACTAATTTGTCCATAAATACACCTCACTATATTAGTTCGGAATAGAAACTTATGTTCTATTTCGGACTGAAAAATGGATTTACAATAGTAACATTTTCAGTCACTTTTACATCCAGCCTGTTAAAATATCTACTTATTTAATGGATTTGTGTTGTTCAAAGGTTCTATACTATATAAAGAACAATTCAACACGATTTTATCAACCAATTTGAAAAAATTTCATTTTAAATCCCAATTTGTTACAATGTATAATCTATAATAAATAAAAAAAGATGGGGGTGTGTATTTGAACGTAAAGAAAATTTTTTACACCATTTTGATCGTCATAGTTTGCCTTGTTGGTTTAATAAAAGGGAAAGACTTGTATGATGAATATAGGGATTATTCTTCAAATGAAATATTAGGTTTTGAAAATGGGAAATTAAGTTCAGAAAATACATCCGTAGCAATTAGAACAACGGACCAGACGCCCAAAAGGGAAAATCCATTACCAACAGCTTCAGACATTTTAATTTCAAAAGAAATAGAGCAAGAGCTTATAAATAGTTTTAAAAATGCAACATTTAAAGAGTACAATGGAGCTACCTTTAAATATCAATATTATGTAAGCTTCACTGTTGATTCAGTGAGTTCATTTTGGCTAAATATAGACGATGGCGTAGTTTATGTAAACCACAATACGAAAAACTATGTTTTCGAGGACGATAACAACTTTTTAAACATTTTTAAAGAAGCTGTAAAATAAAGAAAACACCTACTAAAATAGTAGGTGCTTTTTTTATGGCTTAATTACTGAACCATCAGGCATCGTGTAAGATTTAGCTAATACGTCTTGAATAACTGCAATAACTGTTTGATTTGCTGCATCATAATACTCTAAATAAGCAACTTCCATCGTTACTTTACTTGCACCGAATCGATACATATAATCACCAGCAGTTGAAAGTCGATTATAACCATTTTGTGTATTGCTAATAACACTGGCTGAACCTAATGATGCCATAGAAAGAACAAGACTTGAAATCCCTGAAGATACACCTACTTTTGTAAAGAAAACAAGAGCCAGAACGGTTAATGTAAACCCTGCAATTGCTTTACCAATTGAATCAACATCACTGTCCTTAGCTTTTAATTTCTCAAGCCCTGCAAGTTGAGCAAATTTCATTTGTATAAGCGTGTCGTAATCAACCGTTTGATTTTTGTACACAATTCTATTTCGTAAATCTGTTGCCATAATAAATTCCCCCTTTAGTTTTTAGTTTTTGTTAGCTAACACTCTATAAAAGAGAAATTCAACGATTTATCAACCAATTTGTAAAAAAAATTTATACAGTTAATATACAATTGGAGTTGACATAACAGCCAAAGAATGAAGTTGAAATTTCGTGTTCGCTCCAGGGTCTCGGGCCAACAGGATGTTGGTCACGAAGGCGTTATCACAGGATGTGATGCTTTTAGCCTTCGTTCCTCTATTGCTGATCCCCGAGGAGTCGCCCAGCCTTCACTCCAATCAACTTATATACATGGTGACGTTTTAATAAATGTCATCCTCAACTTATTGGCGAGGAGCTATTTTAGAAAATGTTGACAATAAAAAGAAAATTATTGGAATATATAGCGTAATTTATGATTTTCAAATATAATCATATTCAGAATATTAATAGTATTCGAATATATTTCTATTGATATTTCACAAGGGTAATGGAGAGGCAGTTCACAAGACGAAGGGATGGATGGTTTTTTATGATGCAGACGCCGTTAGTATTAACAAGCTTTTTTAATCGAGCAGAAAATTATTTTGCTAGAAAGACTATTGTTTCACGAACGAGCCCACAGAAGATTCACCGTTTAACATATGGAGAGTGGGCGAAAAGGACACGTCGTTTAGCAGATGCGCTAACAAAGCTGGGGATGAAAAGGGGATCAAAGATTGGCTCCTTTGCCTGGAATCAGCATCGCCACTTAGAGGCCTATTTTGCGGTACCATGTTCTGGAGCTGTTTTGCACATGGTGAATATTCGTTTATCTGAAGAGCATTTAACTTATATTATTAATCATGCAGAAGATGAGATTTTAATAATCGATGTTGATTTGCTACCAATCATTGAAAACATTGCGCCTGAGCTTAAGACCGTAAAACATTATATTATTATGACGGATGAGGATACTTTACCAGAAACGACATTACCTAATGCATTATCATATGAGGATTTATTGGCAGCAGCGGATGAAAACTATCAATTCCCAGAGGATTTAGAGGAAGAGGAGCCTGCTGGAATGTGCTATACAAGTGCTACAACAGGAAATCCGAAGGGTGTTGTTTATTCACATCGAGGTCTAGTGTTACACAGTATGATGCTGAATATGTCTGATTCAATGGGCATTTCCGAGCGTGATGTTGTGATGCCAATTGTACCGATGTTTCATGCAAATGCATGGGGTCTACCGTTTGCAAGTGTCAATGTAGGTGCGACACAGGTACTGCCAGGTCCACAATTTACATCGGCAATAATTTTAGATTTAGTGGAGCAGGAGAAAATTACATTAACAGCTGGAGTGCCGACAATTTGGATTGGAGCGTTACAAGAACAAGAGAAGCGTGAACGAGATATAAGTTCGCTGCGTGCCATTTGTTGTGGTGGCTCTTCTTCACCTACTCGACTTATTCGTACATTTGAAGAGCAATATGGCATTCCATATATTGTTGTATATGGGATGACTGAAACAACACCGATTGTAGCGTTATCGAATTATATGTCTTGGATGGATGACTGGCCAATTGAAAAGAAAATCGAATCGCGAGCAATGCAAGGAATGACGATGGCTGGGATTGAATCTAGTATTATTAATGACAATGGAGAAGTGCCGTGGGATGGAGAGACCATGGGTGAATTACGTTTACGAGGTCCATGGATTTCACACGAGTACTATCGTGATGAACGAACAGCTGATGCCTATCGAGATGGCTGGTTATATACAGGGGACATTGCGGTGCGATCAGAGGATGGCTTTATTAAAATATCAGATCGTACAAAGGATTTAATTAAATCAGGTGGGGAGTGGATATCCTCAGTTGATTTAGAAAATGCGTTAATGACGCATGATGCTGTTTTGGAAGCAGCAGTTATCGCAATTCCTCATGCCAAATGGCAAGAACGTCCGCTAGCCTGCGTTGTATTGAAGGAAGGAAAGTCAGCAACCGACGCAGAGCTTCTTGCATTTTTAGAAAATCAATTTGCAAAATGGTGGGTGCCGGATGATGTTGTATTTTTAGAGGAAATTCCTAAAACATCGGTTGGGAAATTCCTGAAAGCTAAGCTTCGAGATAATGTGGCAGAAATTTATCCGAAATTAAGTTCATTAGTATAGTCAAAAGAGCGATTTCCATAAAGGGAAGTCGCTCTTTCATTTTGTTATTTATTTAACATTTGAAAAACTTGTTCTACGTCTTTGTCTCCACGGCCAGAGATATTGATAATAATACTGTCACCAGGAGATAACGTTGGCGCAAGCTTTAATGCATGAGCAACTGCGTGCGAGCTTTCAAGTGCAGGGATAATGCCTTCAACTTTTGAAAGCACTTGGAATGCTTCAAGCACTTCTTCATTTGTTACCGTTACATATTCTCCACGACCAATTGTTTTTAAATAGCTATGCTCCGGACCAGCACCAGGATAATCTAGTCCAGCGGCAATCGAATAAGTTGGTAGTGGATTGCCCTCAGCATCTTGCAGTACTAAACATTTGAAGCCGTGTAATTCACCCGGTGTTCCTTCGTTTAATGTTGCAGCCTTATCTGGTTCAATACCGATGAGGCGTACATTTTCATCTGCAATATATTTTGCAAAAGCCCCAATCGCATTACTACCGCCACCGACACAAGCAAGTACTGCTGCTGGTAGTTTTCCTTCTTTTTCTAAAATTTGTTCGCGACTTTCACGGCTAATGACGGATTGGAAATGCTTCACCATTGAAGGGAATGGGTGAGGTCCAACTGCAGAGCCTAGTAAATAGAAAGTCGTTTCATAGTTTTCTACTAAATCAGCAAATGCTTCATCCACTGCATCTTTTAGTCGTCCTTGACCTTTATCAACGGCTACTACCTTTGCACCAAGAAGCTCCATACGGAACACGTTTAGTGCTTGACGTTTTGTATCTTCTAAGCCCATATAAATTGTGCAATCCATCCCGAACATTGCACAAGCAGTTGCTGTTGCTACACCATGCTGACCTGCACCTGTTTCGGCAATAACACGATTAGCACCCATACGCTTTGCTAATAAAATCTGTCCGAGAACGTTATTAATTTTATGTGAACCTGTATGGTTAAGATCTTCACGCTTTAAATAAATTTTCGCGCCACCTAATTGTTTTGTTAAATTTTCAGCAAAATAAAGTGGAGATTTGCGCCCAACATATTCACGGAAATAATACTCTAGCTCTTTATTAAAGTCTTCATCGTCTTTATATTTTTGGAAGTTTTCATCTAAAATAGTTAAAACATTTTGAAGCTCATCAGGAACAAAGCTACCGCCAAATTCACCGAAATATCCTTTTTTCTCTGCTAATGTATTCATCTGCTCTCGACTCCTCTAATCTAATTTTTTCCATAAAAAAAGTCACTCCAATCCTTCTATAAAAAGGACGAGTAACCGTGGTGCCACCTTCATTCGCAAAAATTGCGCGCTTTCGTACTCCGGTAACGGGGAGTAACTTCGGCCTCACATTTGATGAGGCTGCTCCAAAGTCCATTCACAAGTACGTACTACTGATTTGCACCAACCATCAGCTCTCTAGAAATACTGCTACTTGCTACTAATCTTTTTCTAAGCATTATATTGAAAAGAATTGTAAAATATTTTCAGAATATTGTCAAGATATCTTCCAAGAAATAAAAAAACGAACTGTTCGCAAACAATAAAGCCGTTAAATAAAGTTGGTTTAAAAATAAAGAACAATGTTAGTGTCGCTAACGGGCAAACTAATTTAAGAAGGCTATACTGCATTTACTAACTGATAATAAGCTCTTTAATTCTTTATAAATAAAAGCAAAAATCACTATTGATTCTACCGTTACGTTAGAAACTATAATGAATGTATTAAAAGAAAAGGAGAAATATAGATGTATCCGATTGGTCAATTTTCGAGGAAGACAGGTGTCTCGATCCGAACTCTTCGCTATTATGATGAAATGAATGAATTTGTTAAAGCCATCTTACATTTCGAAAACGGGACGTAGATTTTATGAAAATGAGGATATAATTACACTACAAAAAATTACAGGATTAAAAGCGTTAGGATTTTCGTTAAAAGATATTCAACAGCTAATGAGACAATCACAATGGGACATAACAGAATCTTTAGAGTACCAAAAGGAGAAATTGCTTCATAAATTGGTGGACATTAAAAAGAATATTGAACTACTTGAATATACAATTTCGTTAGCCCAATCAAATCAGGTAATCGAACCAGAGGTATTTGTTGCATTAATTCAAAATAATTTACACATGGAATCTCAGCAGCGATGGTTAAAAGGTTATTTACCAAATGAAATTTATACAGTATCAAATAGTTACAACGTTTGTTATGATGCACATTTAATAAACATTATAAATCAATTGAAAATAGCTTATAAGAACCAATTTACGGATACCGAAGTACATACTATTCTCAAAGAATTTTTTTCTCAACTACCACTTGAACTATTTAATCGGTTACTAACAGAACCAAATCTAATGGAGATACAGTTGGATAGAATGTTATTTTTGTCACCATTTAGTAAACAAGAAGAAGAATGGTTAATTGAAAAAATAGAGAACATGCTAAAGGAGTATAAAACAAAATGAACATACTATTATGGGGATTCATTGGGTTTACTCTTTTATATGAACCAATTATAGGTTATTGGTTATATCAAAGATTTAAAATACGTGTTCTGACTGATCCAGCAAGCAGGATACACTATTATAAGATTGTTATGCTAGGTTTGTGGATACCAACACTTATTATTTTAATAGTAGTGGCAAATTCTGAAATTACATTAGAAGAACTACGTGTAATAATGCCTAGTATTAACACAAAAGAATTAGGAACAATTGTTACATATATTGTTATAGGGGTAGCTCTATTATATAGTGTTTTGCTTTTATATTACGCAATTGGATATTTTATAAGTGATAAAGTTAAAAATAAGATGAAAATAATGAAGCAAAAACAAATGAAGCAAATAGCGTTTACTGAGTTACTACCTGTTACAAAGAAAGACAAAGCCATTTGGAATCAAGTGGCATGGACAGCAGGGGTCACAGAAGAAATTATTTACCGCGGATTGCTTATATTTGCATTTAACACATTATTTCCAGAATGGTCAATTTGGTTCGTTCTATTGTGTACCTCAATAATATTTGGTCTTGCACATACATATCAAAATTTATCTGGTGCCATTAGGACAACCATTTTTGGCTTTGTGTTCGGGATGCTTGCAGTCGCATTGAACTCCATTATACCTCTAATACTTCTTCATGCTTTGATTGATTACGTGGGGAAATTAGGTGATGAGAATGAAGAGGATTAAAATAACATATTATTTTTTTCTAATTGCAACGCTTTTTTTTGGTAGGTATTAAACTTTCTTTACATGAAAAATATTCGAACTTCAATGTGAATACAACAAAAAGGAGGAACGGTGAAACCGTTCCTCCTTTTATTAAACACTGCTCTAATAAGATCCGTCAGTTAAATTAAATCTTTGAAGTTTAAGCGCTTATTCAATACATACATAATCGGCGCACCAATTGCTAATACAACAAACTCACCTGCAGCAACAGTTAGCCATGTCCAGAAGAATGGTACTTCCAAGGCTATGTTCAATTCAAAGGCAATGATAAACATTGTGAATGTAAATAACAATGTATTAATGATTAAACGTGCCCAAATATTTTTGACAAATTTACAAATAAGAATGAACAATCCAAGGGTAATCATCGAATGGCCTACACCGAAAAAAACATCTAGAATGCCGTTTGGTGAAAATAAATTGGAGATAAATACACCAATAATGATCCCAACGGCAAATCGTGGATTAAAGGCGACTAGATGGTTAAAAATTTCCGATACACGGAACTGTACCTCTGTAAAGCCAAATGGAGCGACTAGCAATGTAACAGCAATATAGAGTGCTGCAATAATACCACTCGTTGCTAAAAATTTTATTTTCATATATTAATTTCTCCTTAGTTTTTTTGCGTGGGATGGTTACGAACCACGTAAAGCAAATGCAATCATATCAATGTTTATGCTTGTTTGTAAAGGGTGGTAAATACTTGATGAAACTATTTTTGTACTAATAACGTAAATATAATTGGGAAATATTATTATATTTTCTAAATAATACTTTCATCACCGAAAATTGTGGTTGATTTGTTAAGACGTAAGCCTTGTATATAAGATGATTGGAGTGGCGTCTAGTCGGAACGGAAATCAACCTCGCGTTATAGAGGTGAGCCAAGTTAGGGATTGAAAGATCATCCCGCGTTTATGGTGATGAGGAAAAATAATGGAGGAAGATGAAATGACAGTTACTTATTGGACAGGACAAAGTCTTACACTACGAGCGATACAACCAGAAGATATCGTTATCTTTGAATTTTTAGATGATGAAATTTTACGAAATATGGATTCAATACATTTTCCTCGCTCCGCGGATCAAATGAGGGAATGGGTAGAAGAGCAATTGTCAGAAGAAGATGATGAATTTCGTTTTATTGCAGTAGATAGAGAGAATAATATTGTCGGTATGATTGAAACCTTTGATTGTGATTTGAAAAATGGTGTTTTGGATTATTACTTGGCTGTATTTGAGCCATACAGAGGTAAAGGCTATGCAAAAGAAATGATTCTTATGGTTCTTCGCTTCTTCTTTTCAGAGCGTCCTTATCAAAAAGTAAATACAACCGTTTACTCGTTCAATGAACCATCTATGCGCTTGCATGAAAAATTAGGTTTCATGAAAGAGGGGCAACTAAGAAATATCATTTTCACTAAAGGAGCTTATTACGATGGTATTTGCTACGGTATGACAAGACAAGAGTTTGAGCAGAATCATGGGGCCCTGTCATAAATTTGACCATTGAGACTAGTATAGTTAATTTTCCTTACTCATACGGAAGCTTTTTTTTACAAAAGAAAGGGCTAATCCCGTCATTTGGGATCAGCCCGGAAGCTTTTACTTATTTATGCTGTGTAAGATAAACTTTGCCGTTAATCGTTACTTTAGAAGCTGAGATTAGAATTTCTTTATTTGCTTCATAATATGGATTTAAAATTTTGTCGATAGCAGCCCATTTTTCACTAGATTTTTCAGAGTCACCTTTTTTATCAAGAGCTATTGCTTCTTCATAAAGCTTTTTCAATTGTTTTTTGTCTGTTGCTTTGATTTCGAAATCAAAGTCAGATAAGTATTGTTCAAAGCTAATTGGCTTCGTGTAAAGATTAATCATTTCATTGAAGTCATTCCATAGCTTTTCAGATAATTGATCATTTTTATCTGCATCTGATTTTTGAGCATCTTTATAAATCGCTTTTAGTTTTGGCATTTCTTCAGCTGGAATATCTAATGCCATATCTGAAATGTATTCTTCAAATGTTACTGGTGGATATAGTGCATCTAAATAAGGTTGAAGAATCTTTTGGAATTCATCAAATTTTTCTTGTGCTTTGTCTTCTTTACCAGATTTCGTTAGTTTTATCCACTGTTCATAAATTGCTTTCAGCTGTTTTTTATCATTTTCTTTAATCACTATATTTTTTTCACTAAATCCGTACTCTTCAATGAACTTTTCAAAGGATACAGGTACCCAGCTAGCTAAAATATATGGCTTCGTGATTTTATCCATTTCAACATTGATTTTATCGACTTCTTCATACTTCTCTTCTTTTTCTAACTTCTTCATTTGATTAAATAATTTTTCTAATTTAGCTAGATCTTCTTTTGTAATTTCTTTAGGTAAGTCTTTTTTATAGACGTCAAATGTGTAGAAGTCTGCATAATCTTGTACTAAGCTACCTTCTACAGAGATTTCTTGACCTTCAACTAAGTTCATTTTTGCTATTTGCTCATCTGAAAACTTTTGGATTCCGATATAGTAGTTTTTACCGTCTTTCCCTTTAATCGTGATGCTATCTCCGTAAATGTTTTTAATAGTTCCTTTAATTTGTTGCTCAGCTTTAACAGTCATTTCGTTTGCTGGTTTTGCTGTTGTTGCCTCAGCTTGATGTGGTGTGAAGACAGCTATTCCTATTGTTAGTGCTGATACAATTATCCAAGATTTTTTAGTTGTTTTTTTCATAATTAGGTCTCCCTTTAAATTTAATTGTTTTAATTACTAAAAATTAGACGCCTTTCCAACTATAAAAAGTTAGTTAAAGTTAGAAAAAATTTTAAAAAGTTTTTCACTACCTAACTTCGCAAAATTGTCAAAAAAATTTTTGTTATGTTAGAAAAAGAAATCATTCTGTAAAAACAGCGTAGTTTAGCGGTTTAAAGCGGCGAATTGAATGAAAAACTAAAATATTTTGTCAAATGTAAATGTCAGAACATTCATAATGTTGTTGACGAACCTCAATAATAACTGTAATATAGCGATACGTTCACACTTCGCTTGGATAAAGTGTGATAAATATCAGAGATCAAAATCGGGGGGATTATTTGTGAAAAGCAATTTAAAAAAGCTTTCGTTCCTGTTATTTGGGTTAGTTTTAATGCTTGCTGCTTGTGGTAGCAGTGGCTCTAGTTCATCTGATTCGAAAGGGAACGAAACGAATAATGCAAGTGAGAGCGGCAAAGCAGATGACAAAACATATAAAATCGGGATTACTCAAATTGTGGAGCATCCATCTTTAAATGCTGCAACTGAAGGCTTCAAAAAAGCAATTGAAGAATCTGGCTTAAAAGTTGAGTACGAATCGCAAATAGCGCAAGGGGATAATAGTCTTAATACAACGATTGCAAACAATCTAGTAAGTGCAAACGTAGATTTAATATTTGCTAACTCTACGCCGTCTGCACAAGCAGCAGCGACAGCAACTAGTGATATTCCAATTATTTTTACTTCTGTAACAGATGCTGTTGGAGCACAGCTCATTGAATCTATGGAGAAGCCAGGGAAAAATGTAACAGGTACGATCGATTTACATCCTGATACTATTTCAAAAACAGTGGCATTCTTAAAAGAACTTGGTGCCAAAAACGTTGGTATGGTTTACAACGCTGGTGAGCAAAACTCAGTAGCGCAAGTAAAAGAAGTGAAAAAAGTTATGGGTGAGCAAGGCCTAAAAGTGGTAGAGGCATCTGCGGCAACTTCTGCGGAAGTAAAACAAGCTACTGAATCATTAATCGGTAAAGCAGATGCATTCTATATTATTACTGATAATACAGTAGTTTCTGCTCTAGAATCTGTTATTGATGTAGCGAATGCTAATAAATTACCACTAATTGTAGGAGAGCTTGACTCAGTGGAACGTGGTGGCTTAGCGGCATACGGGTTTGAATATTTCGACATCGGTTATGAAGCAGGTCAAATGGCTGTGAAGATTCTAAAAGGGGAAGCAACACCTGCTGATACACCAGCGCAATACCCACAAAACTTAAAACTATTAATCAACAAAAAAGTAGCGGATAACTTAGGAATTGAAATCAAAGATTCTTGGGGAGCAGAGCTTTTTGAAAAGTAATGGACTGACATAGCCATCTTATGAAGCAAAGCGGGGGAGAACTAAAACTGCCCCCGCTTTATCTTCTTTTAGAGTGAAAAATTAACCTCATGTTTGAGGAAGAAACACCGCTCTGTTTCCTATAGAAAAGAAATGCTGGGGCAAAGTAGCGGATAGGATACATTGAAATTATGGTGATGAGCGGAATTATATTTATTTAAGAAATTATTAGGAGATGATTCAACTATGTTTTTAGCAATGTTTGGCGCAATGGAGCAAGGAATCATCTATGCAATTATGGCACTTGGTGTGTATTTAACATTCCGCGTGTTAGATTTTCCGGATTTAACGGTTGATGGAAGCTTTGTAACAGGGGCAGCTACAGCAGCAACAATGATTCTGCTTGGCTACAACCCAATCTTAGCGACTTTAGTGGCAATTGTTGCTGGATTTATTGCTGGATGTATGACAGGAATTCTTCACACAAAAGGGAAAATTAATCCGCTACTATCGGGTATTTTAATGATGATTGCTTTGTATTCTATTAATCTACGTATTATGGGGTTAACGGCAGAAAATACGATAGGTCGTCCGAATATTCCACTATTGAACTCAGAGACTATATTTTCAAAGTTTCAAGCGTTTTGGAGTAATTTAGGGATAGATGATACATTAAATAGCCTATTAAAAAACATGGGCTTTCAGCAAGTACCATCAACATGGAGTACATTGATTGTAGTATTAATTATCACGATTTTAATTAAGTTAATAGCAGATTGGTTCTTAAAAACAGAGGTCGGACTGGCTATTCGAGCAACTGGTGATAATAAGCGTATGATTCGTAGCTTCTCAGCAAATACGGACACACTTATTATTCTAGGGCTAGGACTATCTAATGCACTTGTCGCCTTTTCTGGCGCTTTAATCGCACAGTATTCGAAATTCTCAGATGTAAGTATGGGGATTGGAATGATTGTTATCGGTCTTGCATCTGTTATTATCGGTGAAGCAATCTTCGGTACAAAAACGATTATGCGCACAACTTTTGCTGTCATTGCGGGAGCTATTATTTACCGCATTATTTTAGCGTTAGCATTACGTGTAGATTTCCTTGATTCAGGGGATATGAAATTAATTACAGCTATTATCGTTATTTTAGCGCTGATCTTACCTCAATTTATCAATAAGAGTAAGGAGCGCAAACGTAAAGTGAAGCGCGCAGCAGAGAAGACGCGAGTAAAGACGGTGGAGCAGGGAGGGAATGGCCTTGCTTAAATTACACGGCATTAATAAGGTTTTTAATGAAGGAACGCCAGATGAGAAAATTGCACTCGCAGAAATTAATTTGCACTTAATGCCAGGTGATTTTGTCACAATTATCGGCAGTAATGGTGCTGGTAAATCGACAATGATGAATATGGTTTCGGGTGCATTAACACCAGACTTCGGCACAGTTTCAATTGATGGGAATGAGGTTACAACTTTACCAGAATACAAGCGCTCCCACTACATTGGTCGCGTGTTCCAGGATCCAATGGCTGGTACAGCACCAACAATGACAATTGAGGAAAACTTAGCGTTAGCTTACTCACGTAATAAGAGTAGAGGTTTGCGTATCGGTGTTGATAAAAAGCGTCGAGAATTTTTCAAGGAATCGTTGGAGATGTTGGGTTTAAATCTGGAAAATCGCCTATCTGCAAAAGTCGGCTTACTTTCTGGTGGGGAACGTCAAGCGCTGTCACTTTTAATGGCGACGTTCACGAAGCCGTCGATTTTATTACTGGACGAGCATACAGCGGCACTTGACCCATCTCGTGCAGAGTTAATCACACGCATTACGAAATATTTAGTTGAGAAAGACAGCTTAACGACATTAATGGTCACGCACAATATGCAACAAGCATTAGACTTAGGGAATCGACTGATTATGATGGATAAAGGTCAAATCATTTTAGAAGTAGGCGAGGATCGCAAGCATGAATTGACCATTCCAGATTTAATGGCAGAGTTCGAACGAATCCGCGGTGAGAAAATGAACTCAGACCGTGCATTACTAGGATAATAAATGATAAAACGCTCATACATAGGTGTGGGCGTTTTTTCGTTGGATGTCGATATTTTTTAAAAGTTGGGTGATAAATTAAAAAAGTTGGTCGATAAATCGAAAAAGGTGGTCGATAAACAATCAAAAGTTCTCGATAAATAAGCAAACAGTTTCGATAAAGTGCATTATAATCTAGCTAAAGGAGGTGAAAATATGCTACTGAAAAAAAAGCGGGAAGTTTCATCGAAGCAACGCGTGTTAGAAATGATTGAAAGGCGGTTACCGAAATCTCACGTTAAGTATGATTATTTTCAAGAAATGCTAGGAAGAACAAAGGCTGGTATTGCTGGCGAGCAAAGAGTAGATCGAGAATGGCGGGAAATCTATTTGGAGCATGCGTATTATTTATTGCATGATGTAGAGCTTAAGGATGAGAGTGCTGGGGGATCGACGCATCAAATGGATACATTATTTATGTCCCAACATTTTGTGCTAATCGTTGAAATTAAAAATATCGTTGGCCATGTAGAGTATATGGAAGATAACCATCAATTTATTCGAATTACTTCTGATGGTAGAGTAGATGGCTTTAGAAATCCCTTTGATCAAGTGAAGCGACATGCTAGATTTTTGCGTCGGCTATTTCAAATGAGTGGACATCATATACCTATTGAATATATAGTCGTTTCTGCAAATCCGAATATGATTATGACGCCCACTTTTTTGTCCCAGCCAATTATTCATGTAAGTGGCTTGGCTGAAAGGATAGGTCAACTGTTCAAGCAGCATCAACAAGTCTGTCTAAGTGAAACAGATTTGAGAGAATTATCAGCGGATATTTTGACGAGGCACAAACCAACTCAATGGACCCTAGATATTAAAGTGGATGAATTGAAGAAAGGTGCACTATGCTCGCATTGTCATTTTGACCATGTCCTACGTTACACCCATGGGAAATGGCGTTGTAGCAATTGCCAATCGATTAATAATCAATCGATGCTAGTCGCATTACATGATTTTCGATTAATGATAAGCAACAATATTACAAATGCTCAATTTCGTAATTTTTTTGATATTGACTCAGAGAAGGCAGTTTATTATTTATTGAAAAAGTTAAAATTTGAAGCGATAGGTGAAAATAAAAATAGAAAATATATAATTCCTGCCAAATTGTTAGATTAAATGTAAGCGACGCAAACTATCGGTGCGGTCAGATAGTGTCGCTTGTAAGGTAGATGTCGATAAAATGCTGAAAAGTTTCGATAAACAAGAGAAAAGTTTCGATAAACTTCAAAAAAGTCTCGATAAACAATCAAAAGTTCTCGATAAATCTCAAAAGTGCCCCGATAAACCTCTCATCCCCACAAAAAAAAGCCACACTCACTCAGAGAAGTGTGACTCTTTATTTTAGACTAGTAAGCCGAATAGTTGAATGTCGTTGTTTACTTCTTTGTATTTGAAGCCAAACTCATTCATGCGTGCTAGTAATCCCTCGTAGTCATCACGATTACCAAGCTCGATTCCGACTAAGGCAGGACCACTTTCTTTGTTGTTTTTCTTTGTATACTCGAAAGTTGTGATGTCGTCATTGGGACCTACAACGCTTGTTAAGAATTGGCGAAGTGCGCCTGCTCGCTGTGGGAAGCTTACGATGAAGTAGTAGAGTAAGCCTTCGTGAATTAAAGATTTTTCTTTAATCTCCTGCATACGTCCGATGTCATTATTACCGCCACTAATGATGATAACGATAGATTTGCCTTTAATTTCTTCCTTATAATAGTCGAGTGCCGCAACTGATAATGCTCCAGCAGGCTCTGCGATAATGGCGTGTTTATTATAAAGATCTAAGATTGTTGTACATACTTTTCCTTCTGGTACTAGTACGATGTCGTCTAAATAGCGGCGACAAACATCATAAGTGTGATTGCCGACGCATTTTACTGCAGCACCATCTACGAACTTGTCAATCCAATCAAGTGCCACTGCACCGCCTTCTGCAAATGCAGCCTTCATACTGCCCGCCCCAGCAGGCTCTACACCGATAATTTTGCTAGTAGGGGAAAGGTTTTTCACGTAGGCAGAAACACCTGACATTAAGCCACCGCCACCGATACTACCAAATATGTAGTCGATCGGTTCCTCCATGTCATTCATAATTTCAACGGCAACCGTTCCTTGGCCTGCGATGACATCAAAATCGTCAAATGGATGGATAAAGATTTTATCGTGTTGTTCACAGTAAGCTAATGCACTTTCTGCAGAATCATCAAACGTATCGCCCGCTAAAATAATTTCTACATAATCACGACCAAACATACGCACTTGATCAATTTTTTGCTTAGGTGTAGTTTGAGGCATAAAAATGCTTGCCTGAATTTTCAGTTGTGCACAGGCGTAAGCAACACCTTGGGCATGATTGCCCGCACTTGCACAAACAACACCAGCTTGGCGAGCATCTTCTTCAATTTTTTTAATCTTATAATAGGCACCTCGAAGTTTAAATGAGCGCACATGCTGTAAATCTTCGCGTTTAAAAAAAATATTAGCTCCGTATTTCTCGGATAAATATTCATTTTTTTGTAGCGGTGTGTGCACCACTACGTCTTTTAAGAAATGATGTGCAATCAAGATATTTTCTACTTGCACGGTTCTAGCGTCAGTAGCTTCCATAGTATTCATCCTCCGTTATCCGTTTAAAACATTTATCTATGATAGCACACTTTATCAGCTTTTTGTCATTAATTTTTAGTAAATTCTAAATTTTCGGTGTCTATTTTAACTTCTTCTTTCGGCGGGGAGCCAAAATTTTTTATAGAAATAAAGGATACGCTTTTTTCTTCATAACGAAAATGGTCCAGCATATACTAGAATACTTTAGGACAAGTAGGAGGGTATGTAATTGGAAATCATTCAAGGAATTCTATCTACATACATTCAATTTTTCGATTGGGAAATGTGGAAAGAAGTTTTAACAGACCCCGTTTCTTGGGGGTTAATATCAACACTCATCATTATTGAAGGTTTACTTTCAGCAGATAATGCACTTGTCTTGGCTGTGTTGGTCAAACATTTACCAAACAAGCAACGTAAACGCGCATTAATGTATGGTATGTTAGGTGCTTACTTTTTCCGATTCTTGTTTATCGGAATAGGCGTTTATTTAGTAGATTTTTGGTTTATTAAATTGCTAGGAGCTTTGTATCTAGGTTGGCTTTGTGTCGCCCATTTTTTACAGATGGGGACAGAGGATAGTGTCAAGGAAGTCAAAAAATCAGGGTTGATGGTTCGTATCTTTGGAACGTTTTGGGCGACTGTTATTTCAGTAGAGTTAATGGATATTGCCTTTTCAATTGATGCGATTTTTGCCGCATTTGCGATTTCTAATCAAATTTGGATATTACTAATCGGGGGGATGCTAGGAATATTAATGATGAGAACCATTGCAGGCCTATTTTTAATCATAATTGAAAAAATACCAGAACTAGAGACGGCGGCATTTATTATTATCGGCATTATTGCGCTGAAAATGCTAGTTAGTATCATTGGTGTTGAAGTTCCACACTATATGTTCTTTGTCGTTCTCATTATTGTATTTTCTCTAACTTTCCTTGTTCATATTTTAAAGAAATTAAAAGTCGCTTAAATAAAAAAGTTCTGTTCTCTTTAAAGAAAGAGGACAGAACCTTTTTTATTTTTATTTTGCATAGTGGTCAGGGTTCACGATATAGAACTTTTCAACATTCAACCAGCTTTCGCTCATTGGCTCACCGTCATCAACGCGTTTTTCAGTTTCTTGCATCATCCAAGCAGTTTGGGACGCATGTGCTTGTAATGCTTTAATTTTATCCGTCTTCATTTCACGAATATCGTAGACAACATGGGGCTCCCCATTTTTTTCAATGGTATCATTTGCAAAGGCACATCCTAACACTTGTGGACGTGCAGCTTTTGGCATACGACGCACAGCTTCTACTACGGCACGTGCTGTTGCCTCATGGTCAGGGTGAACTGCAAAACCAGGTAAGAATGTAATGATAAGAGAAGGCATTAATTCCTCTATTAAACCTTCAACCAGCTTCACCATTTTTTCATCGTCTTCAAATTCAATCGTTTTATCACGGAAACCAAGCATACGTAAATCTTGTATTCCCATAGCCTCTGCTGCCGCGATCAGCTCCTTGCGTCGAATTTCTGGCAAGGATTCACGTGTAGCAAAAGGTGGATTTCCTAAATTACGACCCATTTCCCCTAAAGTTAAACAGGCATATGTAACAGGAGTATTCATTTTCTTTGTATAGTAGGCAATTGTTCCAGATACTGAAAATGCTTCATCATCTGGGTGAGGGTAAACAATTAAAATATGACGTTGTGGTTGTAAATTCAAAAAGTCGTCCCCCTTAATAAGTAAATGGCGTTTCGCTAATTTCTAGTGCTATCGCCAATTTACCAGAGTAGTCAAGCCCAGCCATTAATAAACGGCCTAAATCATCTAATTCAAAATGTGTGATGCCTTGAGCATAAACCCAGCCATGCGCCATTTTTAATCCGACACGATGGGGTGAATCATCTACCACTTTAGCAAGCTCATAGTTGATCTTGGCATTGCGAATAAAAGCACCTGCATTAAAAAATTTCTCATCAAAGTGTGCTGCATAAGAACCGTTCGTCGTCTCAAGATGAATATAAACGTCTTTGTTGGCGAAAGAATTTAATAATTCCTGCAACGTTTTTACTTGTACTTCTTGCACCTTAACACTCCTCTCGATTATTTCTCCTTTAAGTATAGTAAAAAAAATTCACAAAGGGAAATTGAATGCCTCTTTATAATAACTCGGATTTCCTAAAAAAATTTAGAATGCTTGTTCATGTAGAATCTTTAATGAATTTGTTTTAAGGATCGTATTGGATTTTTTAAAAAGTTCTTTAGGATAAAACCTCCATAATCGTTATGTAAGATTTTATAAATGCTGCAGGTAGTAAGAGAGTCCAGAAACGCTGTCAAACCAATTGTGTATAAAATCCTGTATAAACAATAACTAGTGATTCAAACGAAAAGGCAGTAACGACAAGGGTTTATCCTTTATCGTCACGGGCTAATTCTGTTGTTATGTCAAGTCGCAATGAGTAGCGTATGGTTTATAATGTTATATTGTTAGACTGTAATAAATATGGAAGGGGATTTCAAAATAGAAATTCGAATTCTTAAGAGTTGCAGAACGGATTCTTATTCAACTAACGTAAGTAGGATAATTTAATAAGGATTAAATTTAGGAGGTGGATAAATGAGTTTTTGTTCATTTATAGCAACAAATTATGAAATGCCAGAATTAAAAACAAAAGCAAAGTATATTACTGTTAAGGAAGCTATTGGATTAGAAATAAAACCACATGAGTTGGTACCTTGGGAGAAGATGGACCCTAATGCCAAAATATTATTTGTTGGAAATGAAGATGACTTAAATGAATTGGTCATTAAAAAGGACGCTTACTATGATGTAAGTGGATATACAAGTTATCCATTCATTTATGAAGTGAATTTTATCTATTCGGAATTGAGGGCAAAGCAATTACTGGAGTACCTAAAAGAAAATATTAGAGAAGGACAGATATTAGAGCTATGGAGAGTATGGGTTGGTCATGACGATAATGAAATAAATATACCGTATATTAGATGTCACTATGAAGAATTATCTCTAATCCATCTGGTACAAATGTACAATTGGAACCATGAAAAATATAAAGAACAATATTGTATAGTATTAGAAAGATAAAAATATAAGCAATTCTTCTAACGAGGTGTTATGAACAAATTTGTGAAGAAACGTACACTAACTGTAAAGAATGGTTAAATGAAATAGGGAGGGAGATAATGGATAATCAATTTTTTGTAGGTTGGGGTACATTGGCGTTGATAAATGCTGCACTTGCACAAGGGAAGAATAGAACGGGGTTAAATTGGTTTTTACTTTCTCTTTTATTAGGTCCATTGGCAACACTAATTTTGTTATTTGTTGAAAAGAGACAGTAATAATACATATTCACGATAATTGATATAAGTTAATAAAGTGAGAAGTCGATTATAGATTGGTTTATTTTTTACTAAATTGAAAAGGGATGGCTCTTCACCATAACGTGTGGTTGATTTCTTTGCTAGAAAGAGCTTGTTTTTCGATAAAAGCCCAAAAAGTTTCGATAAAATGAGATTTTGTTTCGATAAAAGCTCAAATAGTTTCGATAAAGAGCGATTTTGTTTCGATAAATCCCTGATGTGATGCTCTTAGTCTTCGTTCCTCTACATGCACGCCGCAGGGTCTCATCTGTAACGCTAATCCCTAAGGAGTCGCCCAGTCGGAACGAAGATCAATTAATACATGGCATATGTTTTAACAAATGTCATCCACAACTTTTGGTGATGACCCAAAGAGGTGTTAAAAATGTAATTTATTGGACGATGATTGATATGTATTACAAATGATGTAAAATGTTAGGGGTGTAAATTAAATGGTTTCTATGGAAGATATGAGTATAAGGTTATTAATCCTTCGAGGAGCTTACGGATACAAAGGTTTTACTGAGCAAGTTGGAGAAAATATGTACAAAGTTGATACGAAAGCTTTTAAAGAAACGATAGAAAATGCAAAAGAACCAATTGATGCTAGTAAAGTTTCAAAGTTATCATCCAATCAAATTAAAACGTTACAAGGTGCTCCAAGTGGTAGTTGGTTAGTTCCTTTATTAAATAGAATGGGACAATTGGGAATGATGGATTTACGTGAGGGACTAGTCAACCCTAAATTATTCCAATATACTTCCACAATGAATGCTTATAAAAAATCGATTTAAGCCATAATGAAAATAAAAGGCATTAACGAGAAAGTATAAATCCTTATCGTTAATGCCTTTTTCTAATGTTTGTATGGGAATATATAAGGCAAGAAACACAAAGCCTCCGAACGCAATTATGCCGAGGCATAATTGATCGAATGACTACTTTTAGAGCAATATTCTTGAAAAAATTTTTGTAATGTATCAATATAATGAATGTGAAAGCAATTTTGTACAAAATGTGGTGTTTTGTATTGTATACGGTTTCACAAATAAAAAGATACTGCGACCATGATTTCTTCCTAAACCGACAGTTAGGCAGCGTGTAATGTTGAAGGGAATTATAAACTACGTAATAACTAATTCTATCTTGGTACAATAGATGACGTTCCTTCAACATTGATATGTGTAGCTGTGATAAGGGAAGAAGACGGAAACTCATTATCATAGTATAGTAAAAAAGCCGCGATTCTCTTTTATGACGGAGAATCGCGGCTTTTAATAATTGTTAAAAAAACTATAGATTTTTAATCCAAAGGCAAAGTTTTCGTCTGGGCTAAAGTGCTACATCCTCGAGATAGCTTTGATTCCTCGGACAAAAGTGGTGGAGCGCTTACTTTTATTTCGGACTCCCCAGTGCATTTGATTTTAGTAGATTTCAGGAGTATGTATTTATTAAAATCGGTTAAGCTTGCGTTCTATAGAATCTAGGCGATTGTTGACACTTTGTAGTTGTTTACACATTTGTTTAAATTGTAGATTTTGATCCTGTGTTTTTGCCTTTTTTTCGTGTGCCAATTCCTCTTCCTCCTGCAAGGCTAATATCGTGGCGAGGGTTGATAATGCGTAACCTAACGTTAAAACAATGGAAGAAATTACTTCTACTTTAGAAGAGGTTAATTCTCCTGAGAGTAAATCGGGTTCTTCAATTAATTTTTCATATTTTTGCTTTTTCATTTTTACCCCTCCCATATACAGCTAATATATGGCATAAGAAATGGTAGCGTATCTTGTCCTGTGCTTTTTGCATTTGAAGTACTAATCATCCACTGTTAAGTTAAAATTTGTAATTTTCTAATAATAAAATTGATAATTATGGGGAAATAGAGCATTATAGTAGAAATAAAGGCGTAAGGTTGATTTCCGTTCCAACTACCGCTTGGGCCAAAGGGGATGTTGGTCACGAAGGCGTTATAACAGGGCGTGATGTTTTTAGACTTCGTTCCTCTATGAGCTCGCGCAATCAACTTATAGACAAGGTATACGTCTTTACAAATGTCATTCACAACTTTTGGTGATGAACCGAAATAAAACAGTAGTTTATAGGGGGAATGGATGTGAATAAAGGCTCTAAATATTGTAGAGAATCAAGAGTTATGCGTACAAGTCGAGTTTTTCCGAATGATGTTAACAATCATAATACACTGTTTGGCGGTCGATTAATGAGTGATATCGATCAGGTAGCTTCAATTTCAGCTGCTAAGCATAGTCGTAGAGATTCCGTGACAGCCTCAACGGATTCTGTCGATTTCCTACATCCAATTCGCCCAACTGATTCTGTATACTTCGAGTCTTATGTAACATGGACAGGAACGTCTTCAATGGAGGTTTTCGTAAAGGTCATTGCTGAAAATTTGAAAACAGGAGAACGAAAGGTAGCAGCAACAGCATTTTTAACCTTTGTCGCATTAGATGAAAATAATAAACCAGCCCCAGTTCCACGCGTCATCCCTGAAACAGTAGAGGAGACAAAGCTACATGAAACTGCATCTGAACGAGCAAAGGCGCGTGCAGAGCGTAAAAAAGAAAGTAAGGCATTGGCTCAATTCATTTCGATGAACGATCCATGGGATATTACCGGCTCGAAATGATGGAGAACTATTCTATGTAAAAGAGGCATCTGGTTAGCAAAACGCCTTCTAATCAGATGCCTTTTATGTTTAAATTTCTGTCACTGTTACTTGTGGTGCGCCAAATCGAGATTTTGCACCGTGCGTAACTGGACCGACATAGTCATTTAATGCCCAACCGTGAGCAATTGCAGCTGATACAAATTCTTTTGCTTCGATAACAGCCTCTGGCACTGAAAGACCGTTTGCAAGGTTTGCTGTCACAGAAGCAGCAAATGTACAGCCAGCCCCATGGTTATAAGTAGATTCGATTTTTTCAGATTCTAATAAGTAGAATTTTTCACCGTCGAAGAATAAGTCGGTTGCTTTTTCAGTAGCTAACGCTTTTCCGCCTTTAATGACAACAGCTTTAGCACCTAGCTCATGAATTTTACGAGCTGCTATTTTCATCTCTTCGATTGTTTTTGGAGTTCCAGTTCCTGCTAATTGTCCAGCCTCAAACAGGTTTGGTGTTGTCACTGTAGCCAATGGTAAAAGATGTTGAATCATCGCATCTGTGTTACCAGGGTTTAATACTTCATCGTCCCCTTTACATACCATTACAGGGTCAATAACAACATTTGGTGTACCAGATTTTGAGATAGCATCACCAGCGATACGAATGATTTCTTCAGTTGACAGCATACCAGTTTTTATTGCGTCAATGCCTGTTGAAAGAGCCGTATCGATTTGCTTTTGTAAAAGCTCGGTTGGCAATGGAGTTACATTATGTGCCCAACCGTTTGGATCCATTGTTACGACAACCGTTAATGCCACCATGCCATATGTTCCATGTTCTTGGAATGTTTTAAGATCGGCTTGCATACCTGCGCCGCCTGATGTATCTGAACCAGCAATCGTTAAAGTTTTTTTAAGAGCCATGTGAAAGATCCCCTTTATAAATGAATTCGTTAAAATTACCATCTAGTATAGTCTTATTCTGATTCTATCAAAATAGTCAGAATGAGATATTTTTGTAAGGTCAGTTTTAACACCTTTCAGCCAGTGTTCAAACATCTGTTGAAATAGAGAAGCTCAATTAAGAACGCCACGTCCTGTAGCAATGACTAAGTGATCAACATCATGTTGTTGCTGCCGCTACGCTTTCGCACAAAAAACATTCCGGTAAAGGAGTTCTTTGTACAAGCACAAAGCAGATTCCGGACGCTTTTATGTCGAGGTATAATTGATCTGATGCTTGAATTCAACATTATTTTTTTGTACCGTTGTAAGAAGAGAAAGGGGCTTATATTAGATGAAAGAAGTATTCCCGAATGATTGGCAAGCAATACTTGCAGATGAATTAGAAAAAACATACTATACGAAGCTAAGTCAATTTCTAGCACATGAATATTCAACACAAACAATTTATCCACCAATGAATGATGTAATGAATGCATTTTCTACGTCAGCTTATCAAGATGTAAAGGTCGTGATTTTAGGTCAGGACCCATATCATGGATCCAACCAAGCACATGGATTAAGTTTTTCGGTCATGCCAGGAATTCCACATCCACCAAGCTTGCGAAATATGCTACAAGAATTACAAGATGATCTTGGGTATGCAATCCCTCAAAACGGTACATTAACAAAATGGGCGGAGCAAGGTGTAATGTTATTGAACACTGTATTAACTGTTCGAGCAGGTCAGGCGAATTCTCATAAAAATCAAGGCTGGGAGCAATTTACGGATGCTGTTATCGATAAGTTAGCATCAAGAGAACAACCAATTATTTTTGTGCTTTGGGGCAAACCGGCACAACGAAAAAAACAATTAATTCGTAAATACTCAACGCCACATTTCATTATAGAAGCACCTCATCCGAGTCCACTTAGTGCTTATCGAGGATTTTTTGGCAGTAAGCCGTATTCGAAAATCAATGCACAGTTAGTGGAGTGGGGAGAGCAGCCAATTGATTGGTGTCTAGCTTAGATTGGCACAAATCGTTTACTTTATACACTTAAGGATTCATGTTACAGTTAATAATAGAAGAAAGTGAGGGGCAACAATGAAGGTAAATTGTTTCAAATGTCAATATTTTAAAGTAACATGGGACCCACAAACTCCACGGGCCTGTGTAGCATATGGCTTTAAAACAAAGCAAATACCATCCGTTGTTGTTAAACAATCCTCGGGCACGGACTGTCTAAAATTTGTGCCAAAAGCAGAAAGTGGGAGAATGCAATGATTCCTTATCAAGCCGTTATTCAACAACTTGAAAAACAACTATCTGGTGTCAAAAATGCTGGAAACGAACAGCAAATTCGTGAAGCATTAACAGCAATCCGAGCATTATGTGATGTGGTATTAGACTCACCTGAAGGCATTTCTAAAGTGCAGTCGAAACACTTGCCACAAATGCTGGTGTCAGAGCCGAAGCAATCAAATTTATATACTGCAAAAATTGAAGAAGAAGACGGAGCAAATGGCGATTCAATTTTTGACTTTTAATGATCTTCATTCAGCAAAGACTCCCACCTCTGAAGGTGGCTGGATGAATGCGGATGTGGTTCCTTTTCAGTAGGTGTCCCAACGCCTACTGAATGAAGATAAAGCCTCCGGACACATTGTTTATCTGTAGCGAAAGCGAAGCGACAGCTGCAAATGTTTTCTGTGCGAAAGCGAAGCGACAGCAACAATTACACCAAGGCGAAATTGATAAAAGGTAGGGAAAATGACATGAAAAAATTTATTGTGACAGGTGCACTCCATGGCTTTTTAGCAGTGGCATTAGGTGCATTCGGTGCACATGCTTTAAAAGATGTTCTAGACGATTATGGTCGCGGGATTTGGGAAACAGCAGTGCAGTACCAGATGTTTCAAGCCACTGCTATACTTATCATTGGTATATTGATGAGCTCCAAACTACTAGGTGAAGTCAAGCAGTTAAATTTAGCTGGAATCTTTTTTAACCTAGGTATTGTCTTCTTTTCAGGAAGCTTGTATGTACTGGCAATCAGCGGCATTAAAATTCTAGGTGCAATCACACCAATTGGTGGAGTACTATTTTTAGTTGGATGGATTCTAATTATAGTATCTGCCCTGAAACATGCTCGATAAAAAATAGTGTTCCTACAGAGTTACTCCTTTACATTATGTGTAAGGGAGTTTTTGTTTTTTACAAATCACTCAGAGAATTTACCCTCCTTATCGACAATATAATTTCAATAAGATTATAGTTTTAATTCCTATTTTTTTTGTAAGGATTTATAGTACACTATTATTACCAAATGAGTTCGGCAAAGAGAAAGGGAGGTTTTGTGACATGGAAAAGCTTTTTACTTTACTAGATAATAACTACGAAGAAATGGTAGCGATTCGTCGTCATCTACATGAATATCCAGAGTTGTCCTTTGAGGAAGTGAAAACACCTGCGTATATAGCTGCTTTTCATCGAGCGTTAGGACATGAGGTTCGGGAGCATGTAGGTGAACGTGGTATTGTTGCAACATTACGTGGTGGGAAGCCAGGAAAAACAGTAGCCTTGCGAGCTGATTTTGATGCGTTAGCGATACAGGAAGAAAATGATGTTCCTTATAAATCAAAAATAGATGGCAAAATGCATGCATGTGGACATGATGGTCATACGGCAACATTACTGGGGCTTGCTAAGGCACTCAATGCAATGAAGGATGATATTGCGGGTAATGTAGTATTTATTCATCAACATGCGGAAGAAATTGCACCAGGTGGAGCGAAGCCTATGATTGAAGATGGCTGTCTAGAAGGGGTAGACGTTATTTTCGGTACACATTTATGGGCACCAACGCCACTTGGGAATATATTGGTGAGAGATGGAGCAATTATGGCCGCTGCGGATAAAGTGGAAATTACGATCCAAGGCAAAGGTGGTCATGGTGCGGAGCCACATCATTCTATTGATGCTGTTGCCCTTGCGTCACAGTTTGTTGTCAATGCTCAGCAGCTTGTATCTCGACGCATAGATCCATTAAAATCAGCCGTTTTAACAATTGGTCATTTTGAGGCGATTAATCCTTTCAATGTAATTGCTGAACGAGTAATACTATCAGGGACAGTCCGTACTTTTGAGGAGCAGGTGCGTAAACAGATGGAGCAAGAGCTTGAGGCAGTATTAAATGCCACTTGTCTAGCTTTTGGCGCAAGCTATGAATATCGTTATACTAGAGGCTATCCACCTGTTTATAATCATGTGAAAGAAACAGAATTTATTGCACAGCTTGCAGCAGATGTACCAGGAGTAGAAAATGTTATAACGTGTTCACCATTTATGATAGGTGAGGACTTTGCGTATTATTTAGAGAATGTACCAGGTACATTTTTCTTCACTGGTGCCAAAAAGCCTGAGTGGGAAGTGGCATATCCACATCATCATGCACGCTTTGACTTTGACGAACGCGCAATGTTAATTGCTGCCAAAACATTAGGGAAAGCAACATTACAGTATTTACAAGAAAATCAATAGTATACGTAAAAATCGGCATGCTAGGAGTTATCCTAACATGCCGATTTTTTCCTTGTTCGCGGAAAGCGAAGCGATATGAATTTTTATTTAGTGAACTTTAGATTCTATGGATTTTGATTAAAATAAGCCATTTCCTCATCATATTCAGCATAATCAAAGTAAATCATTGGGAATAGGAAACGATGATTCGATTTGAGTTCACGTAAAATAACATGATCCCGACCTGCAGCTTCTACAACACCTCGCACAATTTTTGTGTTTTGGCCTTGTTCAATGGCGTGCTCGAAAGAAAAATGGAAAGTACCGGGTTTTCCGCGATTCAACCGTAAAATGTTTTCAATATAAGATTGCTCACGTACAGGTAGTGTGCTTGGATTTGCTGCTGGAGGAGGGGGAGTCATTTGTTGTTGCGTTGTCGGTGTCCAATAATAAGGCATCATAAGTTATCAACCTACTTTCTTTTAGATTTGAAGACAATCTTCTTCGCTAGGGGAGAAAAAATGCGATTTGTATCTGCCTGAGTTCCAATGACCCTACCATTGTGCAGGACAATCTCCCTAAGTTCTGAAAAAACATAGCGAATGAGTTGCTGGGTGAAATCTTTCGCCTTGAATAACTCTGCTAATCTAATGTCTTGATCACGTTCTCGTTGATAAAAGTAACTTTTTGTTGTCGCTTCAAAGCCTCCTTTGACGCTGATAAACCATTTAATCATCACCAGACTCTAAATAATCTACTCGTACACGATTGACACCAACAGTGCCGACCTTCAGCATACTTAAGTCTTCATCGCCTTCTGCCTAAGCGCGCATAAGCTTCGCGAGCAGGGCTGTTTGTGCATCATTCGTCTTTATAACGGCGATTTTTATTCCTCCTCGCAGACAGTATATGCATGATGGTATTGTAGACATGTTCAATTTTAACTTTTTTCAGCAGATGTCTTTGGTAGCGAAAGCGAAGCGTCAGCTACAGATGTCTTTTGACCGAAAGCGAAGCGACAGGTGCAGAAGTCTCCCACTTCTATAGGTGG